>ONXY01000066.1 GCA_900321945.1 uncultured Eubacteriales bacterium
CACCTGCTCCGCCGTATGCGCGCGCCCGATGATCCGCAGGGTTCTGTCGTTCATGGTCTGCGGATTGATGGATATGCGGCGGACGTCCGCTTCCAGGACAGCCCGGAGTTTCTCCCTGGTCAGCGTATCCGGCCTCCCGGCCTCCACGGTAACCTCCGCGGCCCCGGGAAAGAACCGCGTCATCATTTCGAGCAGGTTCCGGAATTCTTTTTCCGGCAGCGCGGTGGGCGTTCCCCCGCCGACATAGACGGCCCGGAGCTTTTTCCCGCTCTCCCGCAGGATCTCCGCTCCCTCCCGCAGTTCGCGCTCCAGCGCCCGCATGTAGGGAGCGACAAGCTTTCCGTCCCCGATTTCTCCGGAGGAGAAGGAACAGTAGGCGCACCTCGTGGTGCAGAAGGGAATGCCGATATAGACGTCCATCCACCGGTCTCCGGGCGCCGGCATGCCCCGCTGCACGTCCGCGATCCGGGCAAGCAGCTCCGCTTTCTCCGGAAGCACGTCAAAATCCCGCACCAGGCGGGACACCGCTTCCTCCCTCGTCAGCCCTTCCCCCAGCGCCTCCAGCATCAGATGGGTCGGGCGCACGCCGGTCAGGCTTCCCCACGGCGGGTGAATACCGGTCGTCTCCCGGCAGAGATTGTACAGCGTCTGCTTGCAGAGCCTGCGGGCCGCCCGTTTCCGGTGCAGCGCCTCCGTCCGGGGATCCGGGCCGCGGGGCACCGGCGTTCTGCCGGAAGCGGAATGCGCCCCGTCCGTAAAAACGACGCGGTAGAAGCCGTCCGTTTCCTCCGCCTCAAAACGGAAGGCGGGAGGATCGGCCCAGCTTTCCTCCGTAAAGCCAAAAAGCCGGGCTGTATTGATCAGCTCCGGCTGAATGGTTTCCAGATATAAATCCAGCTGGCTCATCGCTTCCTCCGCGGTTCCGCCGCCGCGCCGCCTTCCGGCGCGGCCGGTATTCTTTCCGTCCGCGTCCCGCGGATTCCTTATCCGGTGATGCGGTAGATATCCAGCACGTCCGCCTTGTTGCGGATGGCGTTGATCACCCTGTCCATCTGCTCCTTGCTCTGAACCTCCAGGGTAAGCTTCACCGTGGAGATGCGGGTCTTGTCGTCGGTCTGAACCTGGGCCGCCTTGATGGAGACGTTCATCTCCCCGATGATCGAGGCGACCTCTCCGAGCATGTTCACCCGGTCGTAAACCAGAATCTTGATGGACGCGTAGAAGCTTCCGCCGCCGCTGGCGGCCCATTCCACCGGAATCCGGCGCTCCGGCTCCGCGCTGGCCGCGTTGGGGCACTCCGCCTTATGGATGGTAACCCCCCGGCCCCGTGTGATGTAACCCACGATGTCGTCCCCGGGTACGGGGCTGCAGCAGCGGGCGAAGCGGATCGGAAAGTCCAGATCCTCGTTCCCGGTCAGGGTAATCCCGTGATTGGCCCTGCGCTGGCTCAGCTGCTTCTCGTCCGCCTGGTCCGGAATGGTTTCCGGAATCGGCGGCGTTTCCGGGGCCTCCCGGGCGCGCTGCTCCTCGATCAGGCGGCCGACCACATACTGGGCCGCCATGCCGCCGTAACCCACGGCGCAGCAGATGTCGTCCCAGTCGCTGAAGCCGTACTTTTTCAGCATTCCTTCGTAGTTCTCCGGCTTCGTCAGGTCTCCCGGCCGGACGCCGCGGCGGGCGCACTCGTGCTCGATCATTTCCCGGCCCAGGGTCAGGTTTTCCTGCCGCAGTTCCTTTTTCAGATACTGCCGGATCTTTGCCTTTGCCTGGGGTGTCTTGCAGATGCGGATCCAGTCGGTGCTGGGGCCCTTGCTGGAAGCGGAGGTCATGATTTCCACCCGGTCGCCGGTAGCCAGCTCCGTTTCCAGGGGCACCAGCTTGCCGTTCACCTTGGCGCCTGTGCATTTATTGCCTACGGCCGAATGAATCCGGTAGGCGAAGTCCAGAGGCGTGGAGCCTTTGGGCATGGAAATGACGTCGCCCTTGGGGGTGAAGAGGAATACCTCGTCGTCAAACAGATCGGTTTTCAGCGTGTCGATGAACTCCCGGCTGTCCCGGGTATCGTTCTGCCAGTCCAGAATCTGGCGGACCCAGGTCAGCTTGTCGTCCAGGTCGTTTCCCTTCTCGCGTCCCTCCTTGTACCGCCAGTGCGCCGCGATTCCGTATTCGGCGATGCGGTGCATCTCCCATGTGCGGATCTGCACCTCAAAGGGGAAGGGCAGCTTCCGTCCGCCCATCACCGTCGTGTGCAGGCTCTGGTACATATTGGCCTTCGGTACGGAGATATAGTCCTTGAACCGGCCCGGAACCTGGTTCCACAGCGTGTGGACGATCCCCAGCACGGCGTAGCAGTCCGGAATCGTATCCACGATCACCCGGATCGCGATCAGGTCGTAGATCTGGTCGAAGGTCTTGTGCTGCAGCACCATCTTCCGGTATATGGAATAGAAATGCTTGCTGCGCCCGTCTATATCGAAATGGATCTTCTGCTCGTCCAGTCTGGCGCTGAGCTCGTCGATTACCAGCCGGATATTCTCCTCCCGTTCGGCGCGCTTCATTCCCACCAGATGGACGATATTGTTGTATCCGTCCGGATCCAGGTATTTCAGGCTCAGATCCTCCAGATCCTGCTTCAGCGCGTATACGCCGAGCCGGTGCGCCAGCGGCGCGTAGATATCCAGCGTTTCCCGCGCGATCGCCCGCTGCCGGTCCTGCGGCTGGTACCGCAGGGTGTACATGTTGTGCAGCCGGTCCGCCAGCTTGATCAGCACCACCCGGATATCCCGGCTCATGGCCAGAATCATCTTCCGGATGCTTTCCGCCTGGGCTTCCTCCCGGTTGGCGAAGTTCAGCCGGTTCAGCTTGGTGACGCCGTCCACCAGCTCCGCCACTTCCCCGCCGAATTCCTTTCTCACCGTCTCCAGGGTGATGCCCTCGCAGTCCTCCACCGTATCGTGCAGGAGGCCCGCGCTGATCGTGGGGGGATCGATCATCAGATCCGTCAGGATGCTGGCGACAAAGCAGGGGTGGATGAAATAGGGTTCGCCGCTTTTCCGGAACTGGCCCTCGTGAGCCTTTTCCGCGAAGCGCCAGGCCTTCTCGACCATCCTGTACCCGTCTCCCGGATGATACTTCTGCACCCGGGCGATCATCGTCTCCAGCGACATCGCCTCATAGCTGGCAAAACTCATTTTTCTCCCCCTCTCTGTTCCGAATTCTTTTCCGCGCCGTCCCGTTCTCCGGAAAGCCCGCCGCGGATACCCGCGGGAGCTCTTCCGGGCGCCGCGTCCGGGTCACTCCGCTTTCATCAGATCCCGCACGTAGCGGACCGCCGGGCTTTCGTTCAGATCCCTGGGTCTGGCCCCGCGGATCAACTCCGCCCGGAACGGGTTCCGCTCCCATCTCAGAAAGCCGAGCTGCTCAAAAACCATCAGCGCGAAAAGTGCCTGCTCCTCGGGCACGCCGGCGGCCCGGGCCAGCTCTTCCTCGGAGGAGCCCCGGAATTCTTTCAGCGCCTGGAAGACGGGAATCATTCCGTCCCTGGAAGGATCGATCTTCCGGATCCTTTCCTTCAGCAGGTGTTCCGGGCGCGGAAAACCGGACGTCCGCGGATGTTCTGTTTTTTTCGCTGCAAGCAGCGTCATCTCCTGCAGGCACGCGAGAAAAAAAGTCCTGTCGTCCGGCGTTTCCCCGTTCCTTTCGGCCGTTTCCGCCGGCCGGATCGCCTGCACCTGAAGCTGCGGCGTCACCCGTCCGTTGTATTCGTTCCGGACGGGACGGAACAGCGCGTCCACCCGGTTCAGCGGCTGATCCGCCGCGTCCCCCAGGCCGAAGCCGATCCCGCTCCGGAGCGCGTTCCCTTCCAGCAGCGTCAGCTTCAGATGGCTTCCGTCCGCGCCGACTCTTCTGGCTTCCTGAAGAAACGCCTCCCGCACCCGGAAGACCGGGGCGGGATTGCCGAAGCCCGACGGCTCCAGATCCTCCAGCGCGTCGATCATCTTCAGATCGATTCTGTCCAGCGGAATCTCGCAGTCGTACTCCATAACCGGCAGGAAGCAGCGGTCTCCGCAGCGGGTCCGGACCGCCTCGTTCAGCCGGGTCCGCAGTTCGGGGATCCTTTCTTCCCGGATAGTCAGTCCCGCCGCCTGCGCGTGCCCGCCGAAGCGGACGAACAGGTCCCCGCACAGGTTCAGCATCTCCCAGATGTTCACTCCCGGAACAGACCTGCAGCTGCCCACGAAGTTTTCTCCCTGACGGGTCAGAACGATTGTCGGATGATGCAGCCTCTCGCACAGTTTTCCCGCGGTCAGGCCGATAATTCCGGGATTCCAGTTCTCTCCCTTCAGAATGACGACCCGGTCCCGGGTAAGATCCGCCTGCTCCGGAAACAGCTCCATGGCTTCCCGCACCATCTGTCTCTCCGTTTCCTGCCGGATCCGGTTGTTCTCGTTCAGATGGGCGGCCAGTTTTCCCGCTTCCTCCGGATCCCGGGTCATCAGAAGGCGCACCCCCTGATCCGCGTCCTCCAGCCGGCCCGCGGCGTTCAGCCTCGGTCCCAGCCGGAAGCCCAGATCGTCCGGGCGGACCGTCTTTCCCACGCCGGACGCCTCCATCAGCGCCTTCAGCCCCGGGCGGCCGGTTTCAGGCATCCGCCGCAGCCCCTCCCGGACGATCACGCGGTTCTCATCCGTCAGCGGCACGATGTCGCAGACCGTGGCGAGCGCGGCCGCGTCCACCTTTTTTTCCACCCCGGGAAGTCCCTGCAGCGCCTGGCAGATCTTCAGGGCCACGCCCGCCCCGCAGAGCCGGCGGAAGGGGTAGCTTCCCAGCAGGGGATTCAGCACCGCGTCCGCGGGGGGCAGCGTTTCAGGTATCTCGTGATGATCCGTCACGATCACCTTCATGCCCAGCTCCTTCGCCAGGCGAACCTCGTTCACGCTCGTGATTCCGCAGTCCACCGTGATCAGCAGCCGGTACGTCCCGGCGGCTTCCCGGACGGCCCGCTCGTTCAGTCCGTATCCTTCCTGATGCCGCGCCGGAATCCGGAAGGAAGCGTCCGCGCCTTCCTCCAGCAGCGTTTCCAGCAGGATGGTCACCGCGCTGATTCCGTCCACATCGTAGTCGCCGTAGACCAGGATCCGGTCTCCGTGCCGGACGGCCTCCCGGATCAGTTCCACGGCTCTGTCCATGTCCCGCATGGCGAACGGGTCGTGAAGGTCCGCCAGCGAGGGATGCAGAAATTTCTCCGCCTTCTCCGGCGTATCCACGCCGCGGGCGCTCAGCAGCCCGCTCTCCCACTCCGGCAGACCCGGGAAGAGCGTCACGGCTCCCGTATACCGCTGTCTGAACTCCTGCATATCCCCGCCCCCTTCCGAGCCCGTGAAATAGAACGGGGAGCCGCCTCCGCGGCCCCCCGCCCAACTGCGTTCCTTCCGGTCGTTTACGCGCCGGCCTTGGCCTTCATTCCGGCCCCGGCTTTCGCCCTGGCGCCGTTTTTGCCGCCCCTGCGCTTCTTCTCCTCCAGGAAAGCCCACACATATCCGTTGATCATGTTGGCGCTGTACACGCCGCTGAGGATACCCACAATGATCGGCAGCGCGAACTCCCGGATGCTGGCCACGCCCAGCACGCACAGCGCGACGATCGTGATCAGCGTGGTGGCGGTGGTGGTCAGGGTCCGGCCCAGGCTCTCCTGGATGGACATGTTGGTGACTTCCTCCCTGGGCAGGGTGGGATGCTTTTTCGCGTTCTCCCGGATCCGGTCGAAAATCACGATGGTGTTGTTAATGGAGTATCCAACGATGGTCAGAGCCGCAGCGATGAACGAGGAGTTCATCTGAATCACGCCGCGGAAGATCACCATGAAGCTGAGCATGATCAGCACGTCATGCAGCAGACCGAACACGGCGGAGAGGCCGCTGTTCAGGTCGAACCGGATCGCGATATAGACCAGCATCAGCGCCGAGGCCAGCAGAACGGAAATCACCGCGTTGCGGACCAGCGTCGCGCCGGCCACGGGGCCCACGTAATTAACGTCGCCCACGGATTCCGCTTCCGGATACTTTTCCTTCAGCTGTTCCTCGAAACGGGACTGGACATTCTGGATATCCTCCTCGGCCACGTCCTTGATGCGGATCACGGCCTCGTCCTCTCCGCTTCCCTGGTAGGTCACGGTGAAGGATTTGATTTCCATCCCGGAGAGGATCCCTTCCAGATCCCCCTTCACGGCCTTCTGCTTCAGGTTGTATTCCATGCTGAGGCCGCCCTCGAAGTCGATGCCCAGGTTGATGCCGTAGCCGAAGACGGTCATCAGCAGGGCGACCGCCATCACGGCGCAGGAAATGATCAGGCAGATCTTTGAACGGTTCTGAATCTTCATTACGCCTGCGCCTCCTTTCCGGCTTCCACTTTGGTGTACAGGCTTTCCTTCACGCATCCGACGTTCACGAACCGGTTCATCAGGAAGCGGGTTACCAGAATCGCGGAGAACATGGAGACCACGACGCCGAGAAGCAGCGTACGGGCAAAGCCCTGAATGGAGCCGGTGCCGTAGATCAGCAGAACCACGCCGGCGATCAGGGTGGTGATGTTGGAGTCCAGAATCGCGCTCATGGCGTTGCGGAAGCCGGTGCGTACGGCCACCTTCACGCTTTTGCCCGCCCGGACCTCTTCGTTGAAGCGTTCAAAGATGATAACGTTGGCGTCGACCGCCATACCGATGCCGAGCACCACGCCGGCCAGGCCGGGCAGGGTCAGCTGGATATGGAACACCGCGATCAGCATGAACAGCACGATGACGTAGATCGTCAGGGCCCAGCTGGCCACCACGCCGTTCAG
>ONXY01000506.1 GCA_900321945.1 uncultured Eubacteriales bacterium
CAGCTCCTGAACAATAAGGACCTGAAGTTCCGCGGTCTGTTCCGCACGATGATCTTCCTGCCCTGCGCCACGGCGCTCGTCTCCTACGCCCTGATCTTCAAGACGCTTTTCGCGACCCAGGGCCTGATCAATTCCTTCCTTACGGGAATCGGAATCATTAAGGAGAACGTGAACTGGCTGGGCCAGCCCGTCACGGCGAAGGCGGTTATCATCATCGCGCTGCTCTGGCGCTGGACCGGCTACAACATGGTCTTCTTCCTCGCCGGGCTGCAGAACATCGAGTATTCGGTCTACGAGGCGGCGAACATCGACGGCGCAAGCGGCTGGAAGACCTTCTGGCACATCACCGTGCCGCTTCTCCGCCCCGTCATCGTCATGACCGGCATCATGTCCATCAACGGTACGCTGCAGCTCTTCGACGAATCGGTGAACCTGACCAACGGCGGCCCGTCGAACACGACGATCACCATGTCCCATTATATCTACAACAACTCCCTGGGGCAGGGTGTCGGCAACTTCGGCTACGCCTCCGCGCTGGCGTTCGTGGTCTTTATCCTCGTCGCCATTCTGGCGTTCATCAACATGAAAGTGGGTGATACGCGTGACTGACAGCACGACCCGGAAGCCCGCGGTTTCCCATATCCAGCGGAAGCTGATCCCCAGCTACATCTTCCTGACGATCATGTCGCTGATCTCGGTCTTCCCGCTGTACTGGATGTTCACCGCGGCCACGAACACGACCCTCGAGGTGGCGCAGGGCAAAATCTGGTTCGGAACCTATCTGCTGGAGAACTATAAAAACCTGATCGCCCAGCAGAATCTGTGGCAGGCGATGGGGAACTCGTTCTTCTATTCCGCCGTCCAGACCGTCGCCAGCGTGCTGATCTGCTCCCTGGCCGGCTACGGCTTCGAGCTCTATCACGATAAGGGCAAGGACCGGCTCTTCTCCATCCTGCTTCTCGCCATGATGGTGCCGCAGGTGGCGACCCTGATCCCGCTGTTCACGATGGTTTCCCGGATGAAGCTGCTGAACACGGTCTGGGCCTTCATCATCCCGGCGCTGTCCACCCCGTTCCTGATCATGATGTTCCGCCAGAATTCCCGGAACTTCCCCATCGACACGATGGAGGCCGCCCGCATCGACGGGCTGAGCGAAATCGGGATCTTCTTCCGGATGTATATCCCGATGATGAAGTCCACCTACGCCGCGGCGGCGGTCATCACCTTCATGAACTCCTGGAACTCCTACATGTGGCCCCGCACGGTCCTGAAAGGCAACGCCGTCATGACCATGCCCATGGTCATCGCGAACATGTCCAACGGCTACGCCGTGGATTACGGCATGCTGATGCTCGGCGTTCTCTTCTGCTCCCTGCCGACGATCATCGTCTTCTTCGTTCTGCAGAAGCAGTTCGCGGCCGGCATCACCGGTTCGGTCAAATAATCCCCTTCCCGTTTCCGGGAAAAAAGATTCCCCTTCCGTCAGAGGATGGGGAATTCTTTTTTATCCGCGCCCGTCGTTTCCGTTCCGTCCGCTTCCCGCCGGACGGCCGCCGCGCGCTGAAAAGCTTTCTTTGCGGTGGCCGCGTTTCTGTGGTAGAATACCGTCAGATGAACGGTCGCCCGGATCCGGATCCCGTACCGACGTCCCGGAGGAGAGGAAAATGAAAAAACGGAAACTGCTGACGCGGGCGCTTCTTTCCGCTCTGCTGATTCTTTGCCTGATCCCGGCCTGCCGCGCGGAGGAGACCGGCGGGCCCGCGGTCTCGTTCGGAACGTTTTCCGGCGCGAAGCCGGTAAACGCCTCCCTTTCGCCGGACGGAGCCTTCGGCGCGCCCTGGTATTACGAGGGAACCACCCTGCCGGAGGGGATCGAAGGCGGCGGCGTCTGGGAGGAGCTGATCCTTCTTTCGCCGGACGGGTCCGGAGAGGAAAGGATCACGGCCGCCTCTGTGGAGTTCGTATCCGGCGATGAGGCGCTGCGGGACGCGCTGTCCCTCCTGACGGACGGCGGTCCGGTTTTTCTCACGGATCTGAACGCCGCCCCTTCCGTCGGGGAAGCCGTGTTCCGCGTCCGCGCGGAAAGCGAAAACCTGTATGCCGAAACGGAGTTCACCCTGCGGAAGCTGAGCTGGGAGGAATACCCGCTCTTTGTCTTCAGAAGGCCGGACCGGAGCGCGGAGGTCGCCCTCGGCTCGGGGGACGTGGCCGCGGACGGGACGATCGAAAGCTGGAAGCCGCTCTCCGGTCTGTATACTGCCGCTCAGCTCGCGTCCCTCCTCGTGGAGGACCGGGCCGCCGGAATCGCCGCGCGCGTCCTTCCGGAGGAGGCGCGGCAGGCCTTCTCCGCTGCGCCGGAGAGCCGTTTCTCCGTTTCCGGGGACGTCCCGGAGGACCGGGTCCGCTCCGTTTCCGTTACGGGCGAAGGCGGCCGGGACGGGATTCAGTTCCTCGAATACGGAAATTATGATTTTGTCCTGGAGGATTCCGTCTTCGGCCTCTCCTGCGGCGTGACCCTGCGGGCGCTGAGCTATGGGATCTCCGGCCCTTCCTTCCTGCCGCCCGGCGGCACGGAAACCTGGCGGATTCAGGACGCCCGCCCGGAGGACGGCCGGACCTTTGTCTGGTCCGCCGATGGCGCGGAAGCCGTTTTCAGCGGGGACTCCGCCGTCGTCACGGTACCCGCGGACGCCCCGGAAGGCGCGAGCTTCACGCTCACCGCGGTACCGGATGACGGAGAACCCGTCGCGTCCTTTACCTGCTTCGTTTCCGGCGGCGTCCTGTCGGGCCTTTCGTTCCGAGACGTTTCCATGGCCGAGGGGTTCGCCGTTCCCGTGCCGGATGAAAGCGCCGGCTTTTCGTTCACCGCGCCGGACCCGCAGACCGCCTCGTGCGAACGGAAGGACGCCGGCGCTCCGTACGTCCTGTATCTGGATTACAAGGTTTTCAACGCGCGGAACGAATTCGCGGAGGACGCGGACGCCGCGGCGCTGCTCTATACGCAGAACCGGTTCAATCTCGGCGCCGGTGTCCCGGAGGACATCCTGGAGGAATCCGTCTCCGTCGGCGGACATCCGGCGGCGCTGCTGACCGCCCGGGTTCTCTCTTCAGACGGGGATTACTTCCTGGGCGCCGTGTTCTGCGCCCGGAACGACCGCGTCCTGCGGATCCGCCTGGTCTCCCGGCCGGCGGACGGCGCGTCTCCGGATTCCATTCCCCCCGTGACCATGGGGGATCTGCGGACTCTGGCCTCGCGGATCCTTTACGATCCCTCCCTGGCTTCCATCACCGTGGAGGACGGCGCCGTCTCCCTGACGGCTCAGGGGAACGCCGAAGTCCTTTCCGCCGGAAAGAGGCTGCGTTTTTCCGCCTCCTTCGCCAATCCGGCCCGGGTGAACCGGAAGGCCCGGAACGACGCGCTGGAGTGGTCCGTGACGGACGCGGAAACCGGGGAGCCCGCCGCGGACGTGACCGTTGACCGCCGCGGCACGGTGTCCGCGGGCCGGAAGCTGGCGGAGACCGGGCGTGTGCTCGTGACCGTTTCCTCCCCCGTTTTCCATACGTCCGCGTCGTATCCGCTGACCGTTCTCCCCGCCGTGTCGAAGCTCTCCGTGGAGCCGCGGACGCTGGTCTTCTACGAGGGCGAAAACCGCGCGGAAATCGTCCGGGTCTCGCTGACGCCGGATACGGCGGAGCCCGTCGGGCTCGTCTGGCAGGCGCGGCCCGAAGGCGTCGCGCAGGTCGCTGCCGCAAAGGACGGAACGGCTGTTATCCGGCCCGGAAAGCCCGGGAAAGCGACGGTGACCGTAAAGGAACCCGGCGGAAAATCCGCCGGGCTGTCCGTGAGCGTACTGATTCCTGTGGAGGCCGTCGAACTGACGGTGAAGGGAAAGCCCCGTCCCGGCGGCACGGTGACCTGTTCCGCCGCGCTGCGGCCGCGGAACGCCGGAAACAGAAATCTCGAATGGTCCCTGGACGTGGGCGAAGACGTCGCCTCCGTCAACGCCAGGGGACAGGTCAGGATCAGCCGGACCGTCCCGGAGGGCACGGTGATCACGGTGACCTGCCGGGCCCTCGGCTCGCCGCGGCCCGTAACAGCCGAGGCGCGGATCACGGTGGGCCGGTAACGCCCGGCCGGTGAACGCGGCCGTTCAGTCTTCAGCCGCGCCGTCCAGCGCCTCGGACCAGGCCGGAGCGAGGTAGAGGACCGTCTCCTCCCCCTGCCCGGCGACCGTCATGCGCAGGATGCCGTCCCGCTGGAAAGCGATATCGACCGTCCGCCCGTCGTCGAGCGCGGCGGTCATTTTTCCGTTCTCAAACGTAAAATTCCAGAAGATATCCCCGAACCGTCTCCCGCCCAGCGCCGCGAGGGTGCCGTCGATCCACAGGTCGGTGTCGTCCCCGACGGAGGAGGCCGGAACGGGCGTGCCGGACATGTCCGCGTACACGCTCGCCCAGTAGCCTCCGAACCACCCGGCCTCCGCGTCCGGAACCGGCTCTTCGGGCACGTACGTTCCGGGCTCCTCCCGGGTGAATACGAGGCCTGCGTCCTCCTGGATCAGCGCTTCGCCGATCATTTCCAGCGGAAACTCCGCCGCGCCGTCCAGCAGCACGCGGCCGTCTTCCGTCTCCCATTTGCCTTCGGAAACGTCGCCGGGGAGGCTGAGTTCGAACGTCCCGTCTTCGTTCAGACACAGCCGCACCGGCACGCCGTCCGCGTCCGCGTACCAGTTTCCTCCGGCCGCGGAACTGCCGGACTGCTCCGTATTTTCCTCCTCCGCCGCCGCGGGCGTCAGGAACAGAAGGAAAGCCAGAAAGAGGATCAGTGTTTTTTTCACGGCGGTACTCCTTTCCCGGTTATTTCACGCTTACCGTTTTCTGCGCCAGCCCTTGGCCCGCGTCGAAAAC
>ONXY01000428.1 GCA_900321945.1 uncultured Eubacteriales bacterium
CGTCGATCCGGACCGGAAATTCGAGGACGCGTACAACCGCCTCTGCCATGTGGCGGTCACGCTCGCGGAGCCCGGGGAGGAGACGTATTTCGAGGAGGGCGGAAACGCCATCGAGGTCCGGCTGACCCGGGAGGATCTCGCGAAGCTGGGAGTCAATTATCTGATCACCCCCCGCTCCTCCCTGGAAAACGCCTCCCTCGTCGCGCGGTGTGAAAGCGACGGGCTGTATATCTGGAAGCTGGAGTAATTCCCGGTTTTTCAGGTTTCCCGGTTTTTTCCCGGTTTTCAGTCCCCGGAAGCCGCCGGACGCCCCGGCGGCTTCCGCCGTATCCGGGGGCCGGCGGTTGCTTCTCCGGGAGGCCGCTGATATAATGGAGCCGGAAAACGGGACCTCTCCGCCCCGGCCCGGAGCGGGCGGGCGGCGGGTCCGGAACGAAGGACGCGCATGAACAGAAAGAGAATCCTGCGGACGCTTCTTTTCCCGGCGGCCCTGGCGCTGTGCCTGGCGGCGGTCTCCGCCGCCCCCGCGGAGGGGGGATGGACGACCCTGACGGAGGACCGGCAGGCGGCGGACGGATCCGTCCGGGACGAAACGTACAGCGGAACCGTGACCGTAACCTTTCTCGGCGACTGCACCCTGGGCGGGGAGGAAAAGTCCCGGAACAGCGCCCTGGGGTTCGTCCGGCGGGTTCAGGAGAACGGAACCGGCTTCCCCCTGCGGAACCTGACGGCCCTCACGCTGACGGACGACCTCACGGTGGCGAACCTCGAAGGGGTTCTGACGGACAGGCCGCTTGAAAAGGTGAAGAAGAAGTACAATTTCAGCGGTCCGACTGTTTATACGCAGATTCTGACCTCCGGGGGGGTCGAATGCGTAACTTTGGCCAACAATCATTCCCGGGACTACGGGGACGCCGGGTACGCCGACACGAAGGCCGCCCTGGAGGAGGCCGGCGTCGGCTGGTTCGGGACGGACGCCCCGGCGTTCTGGCAGTACGGGGAAGGGCTGCGGATCGGTTTCATCGGCGTGGGCACGTCCCTGAGCGGAAACCGGTACAAGCGGTACGTCCGTCAGATGAAGGCCCTCCGGGAGGCGGGCTGCGCGGCGGTGGTCACGGTCATGCACGCGGGAACGGAGTACAGCTATACCCCCGACGGCTACCAGGAACAGATCGTGTCCCGGGCCGTGTCCTCCGGGACGGATCTGGTGATCGGGCACCATCCCCACGTGGTGCAGGGATATGCGGAGCGGGACGGCGTGCCCGTGGTCTACAGCCTCGGCAACTGCTCCTTCGGCGGAACCACGCACGCGAAGGACTCCGACGCGCTCGTTGTCCAGGCGGACCTGACCTTTGAGGAGGGCCTGCTGGCGGACGTTACCCTGCGCTTCTATCCGATCTCCATCACCAGCGACGGGCATTACAACAACTACTCGCCCATGTTCCTGTCCGGCGCGGACGCGGAGCGGGTGATCCGGAAAATGGAACGCTCCACCGGCGTCCCCGTGGCCGCCTCCTTCCCCGGGGACTGAGCGCGGGTCCCTCCGGGGGGAAGAATTCCTTGCCAAGTCAGGGAAAGAGGCATATAATCCAACGCGGAGGAAGGCCGCGCGCGGGGCGCGCGCCGTTTCATCAAGAAGTAAGGAAAGGTTTGCTCCATGGCTCTGATTTCCGTCATTCTGCCATCCTACAACGAGGAAGAGAACATCTTCCGCGCGGTGGAAAGGCTTTCCGCCGTGCTGGCTCCGGAGAATATCTCCTGGGAGCTGGTCTTCGTCAACGACGGATCGAAGGACCGCACCTGGGAAAAGATCCGGGAGGCCGCCCGGGAGAATCCCCACGTCGCCGGCGTCAGCTTTTCCCGGAACTTCGGGAAGGAGTCCGCCATCATGGCCGGGCTCGCCTGCGCGAAGGGGGACTGCTGCGTCGTGATGGACTGCGACCTGCAGCATCCGCCGGAGACCCTGCCGGAGATGCTGCGCCTCTGGCGGGAGGGCTACGAGGTCGTGGAGGGCGTCAAGCGCAGCCGGGGCCGGGAAAGCCGGCTGCACGCGTTCTTCGCCGGGACCTTTTACCGGATCATGAGCTCCGCGACGAAGATCGACATGTCCCGGGCGTCGGATTTCAAGCTGATGGACCGGAAGGCGGTGGACGCGGTCCTCGCCCTGCCGGAAAAGAACGCTTTCTTCCGGGCCCTTTCCTCCTGGGTGGGGTTCAGAACCGCCTCGGTGGAGTTTGACGTGCGGGAGCGGGAGGCGGGCGAGTCCAAGTGGAGCTCCCGTTCCCTGGCCGGCTACGCCGTCCGCAACATCGTCTCCTTTTCCTCGGCGCCGCTGCAGTTCATCACGGTGCTGGGCGGAATCATGCTGCTGCTGGCCCTGGTGCTGGGCGTCCAGACCCTGATCCGCTATTTCTCCGGCACGGCGGTGGAAGGCTTTACCACCGTCATCCTGCTGATTCTCGTGACCGGCAGCCTGCTGATGCTCTCCCTGGGCATCGTCGGGTATTATCTGGCCCGGATCTACGAGGAGATCAAGGGCCGGCCCCGCTACCTGATTTCGGAAATGATCTCCGGCCGGCCGGATCCGGCTGAAAAGAAGGAGGAACGCCACGATGACGTACGGTGAAGCCTGCGGGGAGCGCCTTTCGCGCCTCGGCTTCGGATGCATGCGCCTTCCGCTGACGGCCGGAAACGGAATCGACGAAACGGAGCTCCGGCGGATGACGGACTTCGCAATCGAAAACGGCGTCAACTATTTCGACACCGCCTGGCCCTATCACGGCGGGCTCAGCGAAATCGCCGTCGGGAAGGCGCTGGCCCGGCATCCGCGGGAGAAATGGTTCCTGGCCGACAAGTATCCGGGGCACCAGATCGCCTCCGCCTACCGCCCCGCGGAGATCTTTGAGGAACAGCTGAAGAAGTGCGGCGTGGAATACTTCGATTTCTACCTGCTGCACAACGTGTATGAGAACTCCTTCGGCGTCTACACCAGCCCGGAGTGGGACATCCTGAACTATTTCCTGGAGCAGAAGCGGCTGGGCCGGATCCGGCACCTGGGCTTCTCCAGCCACGCCCGGCCGGACACGCTGGAAAAGTTTCTGGATTACGCCGGGGACAGCATGGAGTTCTGCCAGATCCAGCTCAATTACCTGGACTGGACCCTGCAGGACGCGAAGGCGAAATATGAGCTGCTGACGGCCCGGAACATCCCGGTCTGGGTCATGGAGCCGCTGCGGGGCGGAAAGCTGGCCGCCCTGCCGGAGGCGGACGAAAAGCGGCTGAAAGCGCTCCGCCCGGCGGAAAGCGCCGCCTCCTGGAGCTTCCGCTGGCTGCGGAACCTGCCGAACGTAAAGGTGGTTCTCTCCGGCATGTCGGACTTCGCGCAGATGGCCGACAACGTCCGGACCTTTTCGGAGGGAGCGCCCCAGACGGAGGAGGAAGCCGCGCTGCTCCTGGAGATCGCGGAGGGGCTGAAGGACGCCCTGCCCTGCACCCGCTGCCGCTACTGCTGCGAGGGGTGCCCCATGGGGCTGGACATTCCCATGCTGATCCATTCCCTGAACGATCTGAAATTCGCGAACAGCATGACGGTTCCGATGCAGATGGACGCGCTGCCGGAGGAAAAGCGGCCCGCCGCCTGCATTGGCTGCGGCGCGTGCGCCGCGGTATGCCCCCAGAAGATCGATATCCCCGCGGCCATGGCGGAGCTGGCGGAAAGGCTGGCGGCCATGCCCTCCTGGGCCGAGCTGTGCCGGCAGCGGGAGGAAGCCGCCCGGAAGCTGAAACAGCAGGAACAGGAAGGCGGCCGGTCCTGATAAAAAGCGGAACGGACCCCCGGCAGATCTGAGCGGACGGAGAAAAAAAGATGGATCATGAAACCGGCGGACGCGGGCCGGTATGGATGTTTGTGCTGTCCATGCTGATATTCGGGACGATCGGGATTTTCCGGAGAATCATCCCGGTCTCCTCCGCGTTCCTGACCTTTTCGCGCGGGATTCTCGGCGGCCTCTGCATCCTGGTTTTCATCCGGCTGAAGAAGGGAAAGGCGGGGGAAAGGCTGCCGCACCGCACGGCGGCGAAGCTCGCGCTCACGGGCGCGATGATCGGAATCAACTGGATTCTGCTCTTCGAGGCCTACAATCATACGACGGTCGCCGTCGCCACGCTGTGCTACTATATGCAGCCCACCATCGTCATCCTTCTGTCGCCCCTGATCTTCCGGGAAAGGCTGACCGCGAAGAAGGCGGCGTGCGCGGCCGTCGCGGTCGCCGGCATGGTGCTGGTCTCCGGCGCCGCCGGCGGAAGCCCGCGGGGCGGAAGCGTCCGGGGCGTGCTGCTGGGGCTGGGGGCCGCGGTATTCTATTCCGCCGTCGTGATCATGAACAAAAAAACGGGCGGAATCGACCCGTACCGGAAAACGGCCGTCCAGCTGCTGTCGGCCGGAGCGGTGATGATCCCGTACCTGCTGCTTACGGACGGCTTCCGCGGCGCGGAATTCACCCCGGCCTCCGCCGCGCTGCTGCTCACCGTGGGCGTCGTGCACACGGGAATCGCCTACGTCCTGTATTTCGGGAGCATCGACCGGCTGAACGTGCAGTCCGTCGCGATCCTGAGCTACATCGATCCCGTGTCCGCGCTGCTGTTCTCCGCGGTCCTTCTCCGGGAGCCGCTGAGCCTGCCGGCCGCGGCCGGGGCCGTGCTGATCATCGGCTCCGCCCTCGTCAGCGAGGCGCCGTCCCCCTCCGGGAAAGCGAAAAAAACGGAGCCCTGAAAAAAAGAAAACCCGGGTCACCCGTCCGTGACCCGGATCATCCGGTACCCGATCCCGACATGGGTCTGGATCAGCATGGAAGCGTCCGCCGACGCTTCCAGTTTTTTTCGCAGCGTGGCCATGTACACCCGCAGCGACGCCACGTTGTTCTCCCAGGACGCGCCCCAGATCTGCTGCGTGAGGTATTTATGCGTCAGAACCTTGCCGCAGTTCCGGGCCAGCAGGCAGAGCAGCCTGTATTCGATCGGCGTCAGATGCAGCTCCTCGTCCGAAACGTACGCGCACCCGGCGGCGTAATCGATCCGCAGGCTGCCGTTGGAAAAGACGGGGCTGTCCGGGCTGTCCGTCTTCGCCTGGTTCAGGCGGCGGAGCGTCGCCCGCAGCCGGGCCAGGAGCTCGTCCACCGAGAACGGCTTGGTCAGGTAATCGTCCGCGCCGGCGTCCAGCGCCTCGATCTTGTCCGCGTCGTCGCTGCGCGCGCTGATGACGATGACGGGCATGTTGGACCAGCTCCGGACCTTCCGGATCACTTCCACCCCGTCCATGTCCGGCAGGCCCAGATCCAGCAGCATGATATCCGGATTATGGGACGCGGCCTCCAGCACGGCGGCGGCCGCGTTCCCGGCGACGGTATGCCGGTAGCCGTGGGCCTCCAGCGTGACGGAGATCAGGTTGCGGATCGGCGGATCGTCCTCCACGATCAGGATCAGCGGTTTATTCATTCACGTTCACCTCGTCCCTCGGCAGCGTAAACTCGAACACCGCGCCGTGCGGCTCGTTGTCCCGGACGGTAATGGTTCCGCCGTGGGCCCCCACGATGGACCGGCACAGGGCCAGGCCGATGCCCAGCCCTCTCCGGCTGTCCCCCGCCGGGCTGCCGCTGGACCAGAACAGGTCGAAAATACGCTCCTTCTGATCGTCCGGAATCCCGGGCCCGTCGTCGGCGACCGAGACGGCCACCATGCCGTCCCGCTCCGCCGTGTCGATCCGGATGACCGATCCCTCCGGCGTATACTTGACGGCGTTGTCCAGCAGGTTGATCACGACCTGGACGATGAGCCGGGCGTCCGCCTTCACAAAAAGCAGCCCGCGGGGCCGGTTCCGGATCACGGTGCGGTTTTCCAGCTGCCTCGACAGGTGCGAGACCGCCTCGCCGATCATGTCCTCCATCAGCTCCGTCGTCATGTTCAGGTTCAGCTTCCCGTCGTTCATCCGGCTCGCGGAAAGCAGGTTCTCCACCATGCCGGTCAGCCACTGGGCGTCCCGGTAGATATCGGAATACAGCTGCCCGCGGGTCTTCGCGTCCAGCGTCTCCCCGCAGGTCATCAGGCTGTCCGCGTTCCCCATGATGGAGGTCAGCGGCGTGCGCAGGTCGTGGGACACGGCGCGGAGCAGATTCGCCCGCAGCCGTTCATTCTCCGCCAGCACCATGGTTTCCTCTTTTTCCCGCGCGTTCCGGGCGTTCTCCAGCGCCAGGGAGCACTCGCCCACGACGGACGCGAGCATGCTCTGTTCGGAGGCGTCCGGCGGCGAGTCGTGAACGGCGATCCCGACCACGCCGTAGGCGCGGTCCCGCACCCGCATGCAGTAATAGAGATAATCCGATTCCGGGAAGACGTCCGTCCCGGCCCCCGCGCGCTTGAGGCGGGTGAAAGCCCGTTCCGCGGCCTGCTTCTCCCCGTTCGTCCGGTAGGGAACCGTATCCCCGGCGGCCGGGTAAAAGACCGGATCGCCCAGCTTTCCGTCCTCCGCCGGATAAATGACCAGGCTCCTGTTCAGCAGCTTCGTCAGCTGATCCGCCAGCACGGAGAGGATCTCCTCCCCGGACCGGGCCTTCGTCAGCTGCCGGTCCGTCTCCAGCACGACGCTCATCCGCTGGGCCGCGCGGGCCGACTGGCCGGCGTTCTGCTTCAGGCGGATGGCCAGCGTGCTGATGGTAAACGCCGCCGCCAGCATGATCAGGAAGGTGACCGGGTATCCGGTGCCGTAGGCGTAGAAGGAGAAGCGGGGCGTGGTGAACAGCAGGTCGAACAGGAGCACGCTGATCACGGCCCAGACCATGCTGTAGGCCCGGTGGGTGGTGAAGATCGACACGACCAGGAGCCCCAGCAGATAGGCCATGATGATGTTGGCGTCCGTAAAGCCCAGATGGGAGAACAGAAACCCGATCGCCGTGCTGGCGGTCATGGAGGCGAGAAAGACCGCGCAGTCCGTCAGCAGGCGCTTCCGGTTTCTCTCCGCGGGCTTCCGGGCCACATAGACCTTCGTGCCGTAATACGGAATGATGAAGTAATCCAGGTCCGGCGCGTAGGCCACGAGCCGGTCCGTCAGGGATTTCTTCCGCCGGAGCAGGCCGCCGAAGGTGTTGGTCTGGCCGATGACGATCGTCGACACGTCGGACACCCGGGCGTATTCCGCGATCTGGTAGGGCACGTCGTCCCCCGTGACCGTTTCGATCCGGGCGCCCAGCTTCTCGGCCAGGTTCATGTTGCTGCGGAGCCGCTTTCTGTCCTCGTCCGGCATCTGCGCGCTGGCGGGCGTCTCGACAAACAGCGCGGTCAGCGTCCCCTGGAAGGCCGCCGCGATCTTAGAAGCAGCGTGGATGACCTTTGCGTTGGACGTGGAGGAAGAAAGGCATACGAGAATGCGGGTGTTCTGATTCTCCGGACTTTTCGGACTCATCTGTTTCCTTCTCCTTCTCCGCTTTGCCGCCGCCCGTGTACCGGTCGATGAACTCATCGACCCGCCCCATCAGCCGCCAGCTTATTATACCAGAAACGGCGAAGATGAGAACAGTGACGATTTCTCTCATTTTCTCCCCCTCCTTTCTGTCAGGGAAAGATTCCTATATCCTGAAGCACTTCTGAACGTCCTTCCATTTCCCCAGCACGAGGACGGTCTGATTCTCCCGCAGCACGGTGTCGCTTGTGACCGCCGTGCTCGGGCGCCCGGCTTCCCGGACCGCCAGCACGTTCAGATTGTATTTTTTCCGGATGTCGATTCCGCCCACCGTCTTCCCCTGCCACTCCGGCGGCACCGAAAGATCGTAGATGGAATACTCCCCGTCCAGCGCGATGTAGTCCAGCACGCGGTCCGTCGTGTGGCGGATCGCGGTCCAGGCCGCCAGCTGGCCCTCCGGATAGACCACGTCGTCCGCGCCGTTTCTCAGCAGGAACTTCCTGTGGACCTCGCTGGAAGCCCGCGCGACCACCTTCGCCGCCCCCAGCTCCTTCAGCAGGGAGGTGGTTTCCAGCGAGCTCTGGAAATCCTCCCCGATCGTGACGATGCAGACGTCGAAATTGTCGACGCCCAGCGTCCGGAGGAACCGCTCGCTGGTCGCGTCCCCGATCTGCGCGTCCGTCACCAGCGGAAGGATCTCGTTGACCCTTTCCTCGTTCCGGTCCACCGCGAGCACCTGGTGATGAAGCTCGTTCAGCTTCTCCGCGACCCCGCGGCCGAAGCGTCCCAGTCCGATCAGCAGTACCGATTTCATGTTCATTCTCCTCTTTTATCCGACCGGCACCTTTTCCAGCGGAAGGGTGCCGCGGGCGGTTTTCCCGGCGGCCTGCGCCGCGTAGATCAGCGTCAGTCCGCCCACCCGGCCCAGGAACATCAGCACGTTCAGGATCACCCTGGAGAAGACGCCGAGCCGGGCCGTGATCCCCAGGCTCAGCCCCACCGTGCCGAGGGCGGACGCCGTCTCGAAAAGGCAGCTCATCAGCGGAAGGCCCTCCGCCCGGCTGATGAGCATTCCGCCGGTGAAGAA
>ONXY01000172.1 GCA_900321945.1 uncultured Eubacteriales bacterium
ACCGTTTTCTGCATATCTTGCCGGGATCGCACCGGGGCTGAAGGAACTGACCGCCCTGCTGCGAAAACGGTACGACTACGTTTCCGTATTGTCCACGGATTCCGCAGGTTTTTCGGTATCCATCTCGCAGCGTTCCAAGGGCGTTACGCGTGAAACCATGAGCACGGAACGCGGCACAGTGGTCCGGGTATACAGGGACGGCCTGTACGCTGAATCCGCCTTTACCGGATTCGATCCGGCCAAAGCCGCGGAGAAATCCGCGGAAATCATATCGGAGCTGGACGCCCAGCTGAACCTGCTGAAATCCGCCGGCGTCGAACCCTATGAAACCGGTATTCTCCCGGATGAGGAGCGCACGGTTTTCGCGGAGATGGAAACCGGCCGCCTGCCGGAAGACGAGGATATCGCCGCCCTGGTGGAAAAAATGTCCTCCGTATCCGATAAGGGCATGGAAAAGGGAAAAGCCAAAAACCTGAAAATGATCGACTTCATGGTCCGGGTTTCCTCCACCCACGTCTGCAAGCTGTTTATGACGGAGAAACAGGACCTGCGCCAGTCCTACGTGTACAGCGACGGCATGGCCGCTGCCCTGGTCGCCGGGAAGGAGCGCACCGACATGGCCTATACCTCCTTCTCCGGAAGAAAAGGCCCGGAATTATTCGAAAACCTTGAGGAAAAGATCCCCGAAGCGCTGCGGATCGCCGGAGACCTCGTCTCCTCAGAGCGCGTCGAACCCGGGGAATATGACGTGATCACGTCGCCGGAAGTCACGGGCCTGATCGCCCATGAAGCCTTCGGCCACGGCGTGGAGATGGATATGTTCGTCAAAGGCCGCGCTCTCGGCGCCGACTATATCGGAAAACGCGTCGGTTCCGACAAGGTAACCATGCATGAAGGCGCCCTGTGCGCCGAGGACGTAACCTCCTACGCTTTTGACGACGAGGGCACTCCGGCCGGCGACGTGACGGAAATCGACCGGGGCATCCTGCGGGCCGGTATCTGCGACGCCCTCAGCGCCCTGCGCCTGGGCGTGAAGCCCACAGGCAACGGCAAGCGGGAAACTTTCTCGCACAAGGTATATACCCGCATGACGAATACCGTCTTCGACTCCGGTACCGATACCCTGGAGGAAATGATCGCCTCCATCGACAAAGGATACCTGCTCGAAGGCATGCAGTCCGGAATGGAGGATCCCAAGCACTGGGGCATCCAGTGTATCCTGGACCGGGGCTATGAGATCGTCAACGGAAAACTCACCGGCAAAGTGGTCTCCCCGCTTGTCATGACCGGCTACGTACCGGATCTGCTGGGCTCCGTCTCCATGGTATCCGCGGACCGCGAAGTCTTCGGCGCCGGCGCCTGCGGCAAGGGGCACAAAGAATGGGTCAAGGTCGCCGACGGCGGTCCCTATCTGAAAGCGAAAGTGAGGCTGGGATAATGGCTGAAACGAACAATACGGCGCTTGATACGCTGCTGGACGTGCTGAAATCCTCCGCGGCGGACGCCTGGGAAATCACCGACCGGGAGGAATCCGGCTGGGAGTTCTACTTTATCCGGCACAGGCTGGACCAGCACCGGGCGAAGAACGTCCGCGCCTTCTCTGTAAAGGTATACCGTAAGTTTGATACTTTCCTCGGTTCCGCCGGGGCGAAGATCCCCTGCGACGTGTCCGCGGAAGAAATGAAACGCACCGTCGAGGGGCTGTGTTCGGACGCTTCCTATGTCCGCAATCCCGCCTATACGCTGAACCGGCCGCGTCCGGCGGAAGAGAGCGGTACGGCGCAGGAGGATCCGGACCTGGAAGCCATCAGCAGAGATTTCATCCGCGCCATGGCCGCCGTGCCGGAAACGGGCACAGAGGACCTGAACAGCTATGAAATCTTCGTCAGCCGGATCCGTACCCGTTTCCTGAACAGCGAAGGCATCGACGTGACGGCCGTCTATCCATCCTCCATGCTGGAAGCGGTCGTCAACGCCCGCCGGGACGGACGCGAAATCGAGCTGTACCGCCTGCTGAAATCCGGCACCTGCGACCGGGAACAGCTGACGAAAGACCTGGCCGAAGCCCTGGCCTACGGCAGAGACCGTCTTGTAACCTCCCCCACTCCTGCCCTGGGCAAAACGGACGTGGTTTTCTCCACGGATCCCGCCCGGGAGCTGTACTGGTACTTCATCAACCGCCTGAACACCTCCGCGGTGTACCGCGGTATCTCCGACTGGAAGCCCGGCGACACTGTCGGCCCGGACAGCCTGACCGTGCAGGCCGTAAAGCACCTGCCCAATTCCTCCGGAAACGCTCTTTACGATCCGGAAGGCGCCCCGATCCGCGACCTGACCCTGATCCGCCGGGGAAAGGCGGAAAGCTACTGGGGCGGACGGCAGTTCAGCCAGTATCTGAACCTTGATGATTCTTTCCAGGCCTCCAATTTCGCTGTATCCGGCGGAACCGAATCTGAAGCGGACCTGCGTACGGGAGATTATCTGGAAGTTATCGAATTCTCCGACTTCCAGTGTGATTTCTTCACCGGCGACATCGCCGGTGAAATCCGCCTGGCGTATCTGCATCAGGACGGGAAAGTCACGCCGGTCTGCGGCGGTTCCGTATCCGGCAGCATGGCGGAAATGGCGAAATCCTTCCGCTTCTCGAAGGAGCTCAGGCAGTACGACCGCCTGCTGATTCCCTCCGTCACCCGTCTGCATGATGTTATTATTTCCGGAACAGATAACGATTGATTCCAAAAACAGATCAGCTCCCACGCTGCGCGCGGGAGCTTTCATATGGTCTTTCAGCAGTTTTTGACCGCCTTTTCGATCGCGTCAAAGCGCTGGCTGAGGGACGGATGGGAATACTCCAGTTTTACCAGGAGAGGCGACGGCGCAGGATCCGCGTAGTTCTGTTTCGCCAGCGTCTTCAGGGCGCTGACCAGCGCTTCTCCGTACCCTTCCCTCACGGCATGCGCGTCCGCCCTGTATTCCGCCCTCCTGGAACAGTAATTGGCCAGCAGTCCGAACAGCGGCGCGATCAGGGCGAATTCCACGCTCATGATCAGCACCAGCGCAAACCCGTAATTGATTCCGCCGAATCCGAAGGACAGGAAAATATCCTTCGTCCGGAGGGTCCACCAGGCCAGCAGCGCCAGTACGATCATCTGTGCAAAGGTCAGGATCTGGTTTTTCAGCGTATCCTTATGCAGCCCGTGCCCAAGTTCGTGTGCGAACACCGCGCAGATTTCGTCCGGCGTCATCGCTTCCACCAGCGTGTCGAACAGTACGATGGTCTTCATTTTTCCGAAACCTGAGAAGTATGCGTTGGATTTGGTGGTCCGGCGGGATGCGTCCATGACGTTGACCGCCCGAACCCGGTATCCGTTCTTCTCCAGCAGGCCTGTCAGTTTATCCTTCAGTTC
>ONXY01000013.1 GCA_900321945.1 uncultured Eubacteriales bacterium
AGTATAAGGAAGCATTCCGCCACGGACCGCCGCGCGTTTCCGGCCGAAACCGGCTGAACAACTGAAAACAACTGAAAAGCCAAAAAATAAAAACTGCCACCCTCTCTATGTCCTGCGTATGAATGTGTGTCAGGCGAAAAACCTGACGGAAATGAAAGAAAGCTTCCGCGGAGCGGAGGATGAAAGAGAGGATACGGCAATGAAAAAGATTCTCAGCATTGTGATGGTTCTGATGATGGCAGTCGGCCTGATGATTCCGGTTTTCGCCTCCGCGGCAGGCATTGAGAGCGGAGAATACGCGTGGGTGAACTGCGCGGACGGCAAGACCCTGAACGTCCGGACGGAGCCCCGGAAGAGCTCCAAGGCTCTGTACCGGGCGGAGTGCGGCACGAAGCTGTTCGTGATCGAAAAGGTCAACGGCGAGTGGGCCCGCGTCAGCAGGGACGGGAAGCCCACCGGCTACGTGATGACGAAGTTCCTGGTGGCTTCCAAGCCGGGCAAGTATGAGATTACCGAACGGGACGACAACTTCAGGTCCGTGAATCCCTACAGGGTGACGGCGGTGGCGCGCGGCAAAAACACGGACGAGAGCGTGGGCCTCCGTGTGAAGCCCAACAAGACCGCGGGCGCGATCCGCCGCCTGACGGCCGGGGACACGCTGGAAGTGCTCGCGGTCGGTAAGACATGGAGCCGGGTGAAGGACGTGAAGACCGGGAGAACCGGATACGTGGCCAACGATTATATCGCCAGGGTCTGACCGGCGGTTGAATATAGATTGAACCGGGGAGCCGGGACGGCTCTCCGGATTTTCTTTACCGGGGGCCGCGGTTCCTCAGGCTCCCGCGGCCCCCGGCTTTTTTCGGACACGGTTCCGGGAGAAAAGAACGGGATCCCGGATGTTACGGCCTGTCCGGAAGCGCGGAGGCGAATACGGGAAACGGCGGACGCGCGCGTCAGGGCGGCGTCCGCCGTTTTATCAGCCGGCAAAAACCAGCTGAATCAGCGCCATATAGACTGCTGTTCCTCCGAGAATGCTCAGAAGAGAATTCCGTTTCCAGAGATGCAGCCCCACGACGGCCAGACCGGAGATGATTTCCGGAACGCCGAAGGGAGACCGGGTCAGCACGGTGTCCTTCAGACAGTAGACCACCAGCATGCCGATGATGGCCGCGGGCAGAACCTCCCCGAGCCAGGCGATAAAGGGCGGCGTCCGCTTCCGGAAAAGCAGAAAGGGAAGGAAACGCAGCAGAATGGTTACGGCGGCCATTGCGGCCACCAGCAGCGCGGCGTGCGTGTTCATACGGTTTTCCCTCCCAGTCTGCCCTTCAGGAGGGTCAGGATCAGCGTGATCAGCAGCATGGCCGGGATCAGAAAACGCTCCGGTCCGAACAGCAGCAGGCACAGCAGTGTGGACAGGAGCCCCGTAAGAGCCGGAATATGCTCCTTCGTTCGGAGCCACTGCTCGGTGAAGGACGCGATGAACAGCGCGGTCATGGAGAATTCGATGCCGGCCGAGGAGAACGGCAGCACCGCGCCGAGAAGACTGCCCAGAACGCAGCCTGAAATCCAGTACAGATGGTTGAAAAGGGAGACCAGAAAGCGGTAAAAATCCGCGTGCTCCCGGTCCGGCGTCTCTCCGTCGCAGAGGAGGGAATAGGTTTCGTCCGTCAGGGCGAAGATCAGATAGGGTTTGTATTTACCGGCGTTCTTATACCGGCCGGTCATGGAGATGCTGTAAAACAGATGCCGGGCGTTCACCATCACGGTCGTCAGGACGGTCGTCAGAACGCCCGCCCCGCCGGCCAGCAGGCCAACGCCGACATACTGCATGGAGCCGGCGTAGACGGCGGCGGCCATCGCGAACGCCCAGACGGGGCCGAAACCGGCGTTTCTCAGCAGAATTCCGAATCCGATTCCCAGGACGATATATCCCGCCATGACGGGAAGAGACTTCAGGAACGCTTTTCTGAAGATCACGGACTTCATATGTCTTCCTTCCTCCGACGGCTTTTCCGCTTCCGGACGGCCGCGCGGGCGGCGCTTTCAGTCGCCGAAACGTTCCAGCAGGTTCCGTTTCAGCAGTTCGTACCGGAGACGCTTTTCCCCCTTCGCGAAATGGACCTCCCGGAACTGCTCCGGGTTTCCCTCATAACACAGCCTTTCATTTCCGAACTGCTCGCTGGTCAGGTCGAACACGCAGTCCCCGACGACGTTGTAGCAGTGAACGTTTCCGTCTTTCAGGAGAACGCCGTACACTCTGCCTCCGAAGAAATCCTGCGCCAGAAACGCTGTCACCGAGCACTGGCCCAGGGTCCGGTTTTCGGGCGTCCAGTCCGCCCGCATTCTCGGCGCGCAGGTTTCGGCGCACCAGACCTCTGTCAGCGCGTCGTACAGATCCCGGGGCGTCCGGATTCCGGGACAGCCGCCGCCGACGGCCGGAACGCCGGCCGTTTCCCATCCGTAGAAACGGTACTCCATCTTTTTTCCTCCTTCCGGAAAGCCGGCGGACCGGCGGACGTCAGACGTGCTTTTCATGAATGAGCCGGTCCAGATAACTGCCCATGACCAGCCCCAGGGAGGTCATCACGATGATGATCATCGCCTCGGTCCCGATGCCGGCCCCCTGAGCCATGTGCCCCTGGCCCAGGCTGGCCATCGTCCTGTACAGCGCCAGCCCGGGAACCACAGGGACGATGGAGGACATCAGAAACACGGTGTTGATGATCCGCATCCGCCTGGCGCAGAGATGCCCCGCGACAGAGCCGAACAGGGATCCGCAGAACACGGCCAGGTAATCGGACAGACCGGTCCGCGGAAGAAGCCAGTAGATCAGGTAAACCATTACGGCGATCATCCCGGAGGGAAACAGCGCTTTCCGCGGAACCCGCGCCAGCATGGCGAAGCCGAGCGTTCCGAAAAAAGAACCCAGAATACAGCGAAGGACGTCGGAAAAAGAAATCACAGCCCACCTCCGAAAATCAGCCGGATCAGCGCCGGAGAAAGCAGGGCTCCTCCCGCGATCAGACACGCGGTGAGCAGGGCGGACGCTCCGTGGGACAGACCGGAAACCATGTCGCCCCGCAGCGTGTCCTGCACGGCGTTGGTCATGGCCAGTCCGGGCACCAGCGGCATCAGCGCGCCGGCCACGACGGACTCCGCGTTCAGACCGGGAATCCAGTGCGAGGCCAGCCCGGGCAGAAACGCGGTCAGCAGGCCGCCCAGAATGCAGAAGGCGATTCCCGGATCCCGGATCAGGGAAAGAAGATAGCCGAGCCCCTGCACCAGCATGGCGATGGCCGCGCTCAGAAGCGCTTCGCGCCATCCGCCCATGAACAGAAAGACGAATCCCGCGGCGCAGACGGCGGCGGACAGCATAGGACGAAGAACCGGCTTCCGTCCGCCGGAAACGGCGATTCCCTGAAGCTTTTCAAGGGCGGCCTCCGGGCTCAGACTGCCGGAAGCGGCGTCCCGGGAGATCTGATTGACCTCGTTGACCAGGGTCAGATCGGTACCCTGGCGGCGAACCCTCTTCAGGCCGGTCTCCAGTTTTCCCTCCGGCGTCCTGTAACTGACAAAATGCCCGCTGGGAACGGCGAAGCTTTCCACCTGACGCAGCCCGAAGCCCCCGCCCATCCGGCAGACCGTCTCCTCCGCGCGGAACGTCTCGCCGCCGTTTTCCATGATCAGGCTCGCGGCCAGCTGAAGCGCCTCCATTTCGGGGCCCGGGGAGGCGTCTGAAATCTCTGGAAGCAAAGAAGATATCCCCCTTCCGACGGATTGTACGGAAATATTATACGCGCGAAACGGCCGCGCGCAATCGCCGGCGGAAAAAAGCCCGGACAGATCCCGACGCCCGGCCGGGAGCTTCCGTTCGGGCCGCTCCCGACGGGATCGCGGACGCTGCCGGCCGTACCGGTCAGGCGAACATCCAGCGTACGATTTTAACGATATACTCGCTCCAGAAAACCATGTTGTGCTCTCCGGGCGACTCGAAGTACTCGTGAGGAATCTTTTCCTCCAGCAGGAAACGGTGGAACGCGCGGTTCGGCTCGATCAGGAAATCTTCGGTTCCGCAGCATAGATAGAGATCCGGGATTTTCGCCCCCGCGTCCCGGAGACGACGGATCAGAACCTCGGGGTTCACGTCCCGCGTTTCCGCGGTTTCAAGATCGCCGAAGCAGGACCGGTAGTATTCATAGTTCGCGACGGCGTTGCTTTCGCCGGGCTTCATGCGGGCGATCTCGTGGACGATCAGCGCGGAGGAAAGGGCGCCGGCCTTTCCGAAACGGTCCGGATGCGCCATCGCGAGATGAACCGCGCCGAAACCGCCCATGGACATGCCGGCGATATACGTATCCTCCGGGGACCGCGCGAGGCCGAAGGTTTTCCGGACGTAATCCACCAGTTCCACGCCGACGAACCGGTCAAAAGCATGCCCGGTGGCGGGGCCGTCGAGATAGAAGGAATTCTCCGCGGAGGGCATGACGACCGCGAAGTTGTACTTTCCGGGCAGGTCCTCCGGAACCCAGTTGCCGGATTTGCCGGTATAGCCGTGCAGCAGGAAAAGGGTTTTCATGGGCCGCCGGCTGTACGCGGTTTCCTTCCGGGACGCGCCGGCGGGAATATCGTTGGGGATCAGAACCTGAAACGTGGTGCTTCGGCGGAGAGAATCGGAGTAAAACTCGACCAGAAACTTTGCCATTGCGGACAGGCCTCCTTCATGAATATCTGCCGCGGTTATGATAACAGGAGAAAGGCCGGATCCGCAAGCTTTTTTCCGGGCTTTTTTCCGGGAAGAGGGGGCGGAGGAAGGTTGACAGAAAGCGCTTTCTATGGTAAATCAGTAGAACAGAAAAAATGCGGACACTTGCAGAGGAGGCGTAAATCAATGGATGTGAAAGCGCTTGTTTCACAGATGACGCTGGAGGAGAAGGCAGGCCTTCTTTCCGGACTGGATTTCTGGCACACGAAGCCCGTGGAAAGGCTCGGAATTCCTTCGGTCATGGTCAGCGACGGCCCGCACGGTCTGCGGAAACAGGACGAGAAGGCGGATCATCTCGGCGTCAACGAATCCATTAAGGCGGTATGCTTCCCGGCGGCGTGCGCCACCACCTCCTCCTTCGATCCCGAGCTGGTGCGGATCATGGGCGAAGCCATCGGGGACAGCTGCCAGCATGAAAAGCTGTCCGTGGTGCTGGGGCCGGCGGTGAATATCAAGCGTTCTCCGCTTTGCGGCAGGAACTTCGAGTACTGCTCCGAGGACCCCTATCTGGCGGGAAAGATGGCCGCGGCGTACATCAGGGGGGTTCAGAGCCGGAACGTGGGCGTCAGCATCAAGCATTTCGCCCTGAACAATCAGGAGCACCGGCGCATGTCCTCCTCCTCCGACTGCGACGAGCGGACGATGCGGGAGATTTACTTTCCGGCTTTTGAAACGGCGGTGAAGGAAGCGAAGCCCTGGACGGTTATGTGCTCCTACAACCGGATCAACGGCGTCTTCGCTTCCGAGAATCCCTGGCTGCTGACCGAGGTTCTGCGGAAGGAATGGGGCTTCGACGGCTACGTCATGTCCGACTGGGGCGCGGTGTCGAAGCGGCCGGAGGGCGTCGCGGCGGGGCTGGATCTGGAAATGCCGGCTTCCGGAGGCATCAACGACGCGAAAATCGTGGAAGCGGTCCGGGCGGGAACCCTGGATGAAAAGGACGTGGACCGGGCCTGCGAACGGATTCTGACCATCAATTACCGGTACCTGGAAAACGCCCGGCCGGATACGCCCTGGGATCAGGAAGCCCAGCACGCCCTCGCGGCGGATATCGAGGCGGAAAGCATGGTGCTGCTGAAGAACGCGGGCGGACTCCTGCCCCTGAACCCGGATGAGGAAACGGCCTTTATCGGCGAGTTTGCCGCGAAGCCCCGCTTCCAGGGAGGCGGAAGCTCCCATATCAACAGCTTCAGGGTCACCGGCGCTCTGGACGCTGCGAAGGAAGCCGGCATGCGGGTGATTTACGCGCAGGGCTACAGCGCCGCCCGGGACGAGGCCACGGAGGAACAGATCGCCGAAGCCGTGGCGGCCGCAAAGAAGGCGCGGACGGCCGTCGTTTTCGCCGGCCTGCCGGACGTGTACGAGTCCGAAGGATACGACCGGAAACATATGGCGATGCCCGCCTGCCAGAACCGCCTGATCGAGGCGGTGGCGGCGGCGAACCCCCGTACGGTGGTCGTGCTGCACAACGGAGCGCCGGTGGAAATGCCCTGGATCGACCGTGTCCCCGCCGTGCTGGAGGCTTATCTGGGCGGACAGGCGGTCGGTACCGCCGTCGTCCGGGTGCTGACCGGAGAGACGAATCCTTCCGGACACCTGGCTGAAACCTTCCCGAAGCGGCTGCAGGACAACCCGTCCTACCTGTATTTCGGAGGGGAGCCGCGGGCCACCGAATACCGGGAGGGCATTTTCGTGGGCTACCGGTATTACGACAGGAAGGAGGCGGAAGTGCTCTTCCCCTTCGGCCACGGCCTTTCCTATACAACTTTTACATACAGCGGTCTCAAACTCAGCGCGGACGAAATCCGGGATACGGATACCCTGACGGTGACGGCGACCGTAACCAATACGGGCAGCCGGTACGGCAAAGCGGTGGCGCAGCTGTACGTCGGGGACGAGGAAAGCAGCGCGCTCAGGCCCGTCCGGGAGCTGAAAGGCTTCGCCAAGGTGGGACTGGAGCCCGGGGAAAGCAGGGAAGTGACGTTCACCCTGGACAAGAGGTCCTTCGCTTCCTGGAATCAGGAAATACACGACTGGTACGTGGAGAGCGGAAAATTCACGATCGAGGTGGGCTCCTCCTCCCGGGATCTGCCGGCGAAGGCGTCCGTGACGGTGGCCGGAACCACGGAACTGCCCCGGCATTTCGACATGGATTCCATCTTCATGGACCTGATGGCGGATCCGAAAGCCAGGGAGATTCTGACGCCGCTGATGCAGGAAATGAAGAAGAACTTCGCGGGAGAAGAAAAGGGAGACGCCGCCAGCGAGGCCATCACCGAGGACATGACCATGGCGATGATGAACTATATGCCGATGCGGGGGCTGACCAGCTTCGGCGGAAGCAGGGAAATGGCGGAACAGCTGGAAAATCTGCTGCGCGCCATCAACGAGGCCTGACGAAAAAACCGCCGGGAAACCGAAAGAAGGAAGAGAAGGACATGAAGAAGACGACCGCCCTGATGCTGATCCTGACCGTTCTGCTGTCCTGCGCCGCGGCGCTTCCCGCCGGGGCCGAGTCCATGTACATCATTCCGGACAGCAACACCCGCGAACTGACCCGGGAGGAGCTCTGGGGATACCAGTACGACACGCTTCTTTACGCGTTCAACGAGATCTACGCGCGGCACGGCTACAAATTCGAATACGGAAGCCGGTGCTACAACTGGTTCACGCTGATGCCCTGGTACGTGCCGAACGAGAGCGAATCGTCCACAAACCATCAGGAAACCTATATCCACTGTTCGAAAACCGAAAACCGGAACGTGGATCTGATCAAGGACGTCCGCCGGGAGATGCGTGAGAAGAAAACCACGAACCCGAAGGGAAAGGGAATGCCGACGCCTCCGAGCCAGCACGTGGACAAGCCCAGGGGCTTCAGCTTTGTGAACCTCAGGGCCAAACAGAAGCTTCCGGTTTATTCTGCGCCTTCGTCCTACGCCTTCCGCGCCAACAACGGCAAGGCTCTCTGCAACACCAACGGGCCGGTATACGCGCTGGGGTGGGACAGCGGATGGATGCTGATGCTGTACGAGGCGAATTACGCGGGACAGTACAGGGTCGGCTATGTGGACGGAGGAAAGATCCGGGGGAACATCCCTTCGCTGCCTCAGCTGACCTGGGACCGGAGCCCGTGCGAGGTACTGACCGCCGCTGACCTGACGGACGACCCCGCCATGACCGGCAGGGCGATGACCAGACTGCCCGCAGGCACGCAGGTCATTTATCTGACCACGATGTTCAACTCGGAGGCCTGGGACTATATCGAAACAACCATCAACGGCCAGACAGCCAGAGGCTTCGTGCCTGCCGGCACGCTTTCCGTCACCGGCACGGATGAAACGGAGGACGCGGGGAACGGCTGAGATACGGAACGACGGTGATGCTTCGGAGGAAACGCATGAGTCAGGGAAAAAAGAACGAACTGCGGGACTGGCTGCTGATCACCCTGGGCGTGGTAATCATGGCCGTGGGTATTTACTACTTCAAATTCCCCAACAATTTCTCCACCGGCGGCGTAACCGGCCTGGCGGTGGTTCTGGGGCATTATATCCCCGCCGTCACGCCCGGCACCTTTGTGACCATCTTTAACGTGGCGCTGCTGATTCTGGGTTTTCTGGTGTTCGGAAGAAGCTTCGGGATCCGGACGGCCTACGCGTCGCTGCTTCTGTCGCTCCTGCTTCAGCTTATGGAGGTTCTGCTCCCGCTGGACCATCCGCTCACCAATCAGCCGCTGATGGAACTGCTGTTCGCCGTGGGACTTCCGGCCGTGGGATCCGCGGTGCTGTTCAACCTGGACGCCTCCAGCGGCGGCACGGATATCGTCGCCATGCTTCTCCGGAAATGGACCTCGCTGAACATCGGCTTCGCGCTGCTGTGCAGCGATATCGTCATCACCCTGCTGGCCTGCGTCGCCTTCGGCATGGAGACGGGGCTGTTCTCCATGCTGGGGCTGATTATCAAATCCCTGTTCATCGATATGGTTTCGGACAATCTGCGGATCCAGAAGTGCTTCCATATCATTACCTCCCATCCGGAACCCCTTGAGGATTTTATTACCCGGACGCTGCGCCGGGGCGCCACGCGGCTGAAGGGAGAAGGCGTCTACACCCATGACGGGAAAACGATCCTGCTGACCGTCGTTTCCAGACATCAGGCCGTCCTGCTCCGGAACTTCATTCACCAGCAGGATCCGGGCGCTTTCATGATCATCACCACCAGCACGGAAATCATCGGAAAGGGATTCCGCAGCGTCAGCTGACGGGCGTCCCGGCCGCAAAGTTCCGCCTCTCCGGCGGAACTTTTTTTTCGGGAAACGGTCCGACGGACCGACGGGAGCGCGCCGCGGAATGAAACTTACGTAAGATACGGCATCGGTACGGGCGCTTTCCACCCGATTTCTGTTGACGGAGACGACATCTTACGTTAGAATACCGACGGAGGTGAAAAAATGGCGGAGGGGGAAGTCCGGGGCTTCAGCAGCACGGAATACAAGCGGAGATTCAACGAGCAGGCCTACGACCGGCTGAATCTCGTCGTCCCGAAGGGGAGGAAGGAACTGATCGAAGCGCTGGCGGCATCGAGAGGGGAGAGCGTAAACGGGCTGATCGGAGATCTGCTCCGGCAGGAGATGGGGATGACGGAAACGGAATGGAAGGGTTCCGGCGTCCGCTCCGGGTCGCGGCAGCAAAAGAGTCCCGCCTCACGCGCGGCGAGGGGGGCTTCGCCGGAAGAAAACGGAACGCGCGGAGGAGGAACGCTGCCCGACTATCTTCTGTGATCACTTTCCGGGGCGCGGAAAGAACCGGGCCGGGAAGTCCGGAGTATCCGGAAAGCGCCGTCTGTCCGAAGACGTCCGGCGCGGCCTTGACAACCTATTTACCTTGGGGTAGAATAGGCAAAAACAGGCGGGAGGGACGTCCTGTGATTTCCACAAAAGGCCGTTACGCGCTGCGGGTCATGATCGATCTGGCTGAACAGGAACCGGACCGGCCGGTGCCGCTGAAGGATATCGCCGACCGGCAGGGCATATCCAAAAAATACCTGGAAATTATCATGAAGGATCTGGTGGACGGAAAACTGGTCCGGGGAACAAGCGGCAAGGGAGGCGGCTATGTCCTCCTGCGGAGTCCCGGAGAGTACTCCGTCGGGGAGATTATCGAACGGATGGAGGGAAGCCTCGCGCCGGTAGCCTGCCTGCAGAAGGAGGCAGAACCCTGTCCGCGCAACGCCGTCTGTGCCACGCTGCCGCTGTGGCTTGAGCTGGACCGGCTTGTACGGGATTATCTGTACCGGAAGAAACTGTCCGATCTGACAGGCGGGAACGGGACGGAACCGCCTCCCGGGGCAGCCGTATAGTTCCGGATGTTTTTTTCGGGAAAAGGCGATTGTGATGGACATTTGTTGGACAAAACGTGGTATTTTGCATACGAAAGATCTGTATGAAAGGAATTCCGGGGCGGGACTGCCATCTTTCCTTCGGACACGTATCAATTCATGGAACCGCGCGGTCCGTGCGGAAGATGGAATGAAAGGAGGCGCTGCCGATTGGAAAGCAAACTGAGACAGCTGTTCGATTTCCAGAAGTTCGAAGGCAACAGTGAACTGCAGCAGGTGATTGATTCCGTTCACGCCCGTTACGCGGTCCGCGAGCTGAGCCTGGACGACATGGAGTTTGTCGCAGCCGCGGGCGTGCCGGAAATCCCCGACAGGACAAAGAAACAGGGGAAATAATATGATGCCGGACATGGAGCGGATTTACGCGGATTACAGAAACAAGGTCATGGGGTATATCCGCGCGAGAGTTCAGCGCTGGGC
>ONXY01000415.1 GCA_900321945.1 uncultured Eubacteriales bacterium
GCGATTTCAAGCTGCCGGCAGCCCAGGGGCTGATCCTCCGGCAGCTCCGCGAAAAACCGGAACCAGTTCAGGGCGTCTTTTTTGGAAATTTTCATGGATGCGGCCTCCTAAATGTTACAGGTTGATTACATATATATTGACAATAATTTCAAACAATGATACAATCCTTAGTGTCCGGAAGAAAACGCTTCCGGAAGAACGACCCGGAGGAACGTCAGATGAAACGATGGACCGCGCTCGCGGCGGCGCTGCTGCTGATTCTTGCCATGGGCACATCCGCTCTGGCCCTGAAAACAAACGCGGACGGGCTGTATGTGGACAACAGCGGCAACGTCATCAATGAATCGGATAGCGACTGGGGAACCCATATGCCCGGATACTATATCGGGAACGGGGTCGCCTATCCCATTTCCGGGGACAACGATTATTCCTCCGGGACGACCGCTCCAACGTCTTCTTCGGACGGGGGCATGACGGTTACTTCCTCAGACGGGTCTCAGAACAGCCTTCCGGAAGGCGCCGTGATCAATCCGGACGGAAGTCTGACCATTGAGTCCGGAACGCTCGGAACAGGCGAGCCGGACTCACAGAGCTCCGGGCATCTGACCGAGGAGGAGTGGGCGGCCCGTCTGGCCAAGGCGAGGGCGAAGCTGGGCGTAACGACCGGCATCGCCTATGTGGACGATAACGGCGTGTCCCATCCGGCCGAGATCGAAACGCTGGGTCTGGGACGGAGCACCGTCCTGGTGGACGGAACGCGGATGCTGGTTCCCACCTCCATGCTGGTCTGGGATACGGAAGCGTCGGAGGACAAGCGGCTCGCCGTGGTTTCCACCGGAAAGCTGACTTACGCGACGCTTCGGGCAAAGAAAAGCCGGAAGGCCTTCGTGATGGGGCACTGCGAAAAGTGCAGGGTGCTCCTGGTGATCAAAACGGGGAAGACGTGGACGATGGTGGACGATCACGGGGTCCGCGGCTACGTGCTGACCAGCACGCTCTCCTTCTACGACAACAAGCCGAAGCAGTACGCCTCCGGCATGATCACGATCAAGGGGAGGGCTGTCAGCGACGCGACCGTTCACGTCCGTTCCTCCAGGCAGAATACCGCACGGCAGATCGCGGAATTTCCCGTGGGGACGCTGGTTACCGTTTTCTCCCAGGAAGGAAAATGGAGCGAGATCGACGTGGGGGGCTGGCACTGCTACATTCTTTCGGAGTTCCTGACTCTTCAGGAACCGCTTCTTTCGGCCGGAGCGGAGACCGGCGGGGAAAACTGAAAACAGACGATGACAGGGAGCCCGGAGCAGGGCTCCTTTTTTTGTCCGTACCGCATATTGTATCCCGAAGAATCCCCCCGCGTCAAGGAAAAGCGTCCGGCGGTCGCCGGCGTCACGGCGCCCGGTTTCAGACAGACAGAGGCGTCGGGCGCGGGTCCGGCATCCGTCCCCGGCGTTTCTGGACAATCCGCTTCCGCATATGATATGATGACCGTGAAAAAAACGTCAGGAAGCGGACCGCGTACGGGAGCGGACCTGAATTGTGAAGGTGCGGAGAAAAATGAATGATTTTCTGACTGATCTGTGCGACTGGCTGAAGGAGGACGTCCTCGGAAGAAAGATTCTTTTTGTTCCGAACCGCGCGGCCGGGAATCAGATTCTCCGGAGGGCCGCGTCTCACGGCGTTCCGGCGGTCAATACCGAACCCATGTCCGTCAGGGACTGCATGAACGCTCTGTCCGATCCGGCGCTGGACAAAGCGGGACTGCGAAGAACCGACAGACTGACGGGCTGCATCGCGCTGCAGGAGATCATGAAAGCGTCCGGCAGCGCCTTTACGACGATGGGCGTCGTCGAGCTCAGCACCGCGGCCGCCGTTCTGCCTCAGCTCGAGGAGCTGGAAAGAAACGGAATCACGCCGGAACAGCTCGCGGGAACCGGGGAGGATCTGCTGTCCTCCGTATGGGAAACCTATCAGGAATGGAAAAAACGGAATCATTACGCTTCCGAGAAGCAGATCCTTGACGCCGCCGTTATCCCGGCCGACGTTTCTTTCGCGATTCTTTCCAACGTCGAAACGGATCAGACCGAAAACGCGTTCCTGTCAAGGATTCCCGTTGAAAGGCTCCGAATCATCAACGTCAGAATTCCGGAAGGCAGCGAGTCTCTGCGGAATTCGTACATACAGAAGCTTCCGCTGTTTTCCGGAGAGAAAGAGGAGGATTATGCCGGGATCGAGTGCTTCAGCTGCCAGGATATCGGCACGGAGATCCGGTTCGCCTATCAGTATCTGATCGGACATCAGATCCCGGCGGAACAGGCGGTTATCGTATGCCCCGACGACAGCTACGCGATGAGAACCGCCGAAGAGGGAAAACTTCTGGGATTCGGACTGGATTCCGGCTTCGGGTTCCCGGCCGCCGGGACGAGAACGGCGCTGATGATCCGCTGCCTGCTTGACTGGGCTTCCCGAAACTACGACGCCGAAGCCCTGACGCCCGCGCTGACGTCGGGATGTATGGGACTGTACGACGACCGGGACGAGCTCGCGGCCGGCGGCCTGGAGATGATGCGCATATTCCGCCGGCAGAAGGTCGGCTGGGGAAAGGAACGCTGGGAAGCGCTCGCTTCGTCGGAGAACCCGAAACATGCTCTGATCGGGGGGCTGATGAAGGACTGGACCGGATTTTTCGAGGCTCCGGCAAGACCCGCGCGCGAGACGGCGCTTGCCCTGACCGGACTGTTCACCCGCTGTATGATTCACGGAGAGGAGAACAACTTCTACCTGACGCTGATCGACGAGCTGAGCCGGATCTATTCCGGGAATATGAAGGGCCGGGATTATCTCGCGCGGGTGGAGGAGGCCGCTTCGGGCAGCAGGATCAGCGCGCAGATGGCGGAGAAGCCGGGAAACGTTTACTGCTGCAGCTATGA
>ONXY01000052.1 GCA_900321945.1 uncultured Eubacteriales bacterium
GAGGTTCCGGAACTGCAGCCCGTTCTGGAAGCGGCAAACAGGTCGCCGCTGACGGAGAAATGGGCCGGATCCGCGAGAATCGTTACCCGCGGCGAAGCGCGGCCCGCGGACGTCGTACCGGTTCTCGCTCCGGACCGGAGAGGAAAGAAAGCGGCCTTCCCGATGAAATGGGGATTCGCATACCCGGACGGACGCTCCGGACTGCTGATCAACGCCAGGGTTGAGACGGCCGCGGTCAGGCCGGCCTTCCGGGAATCCTGGGCGTCCCGCCGCTGCGTGATTCCCGCGGCGTGCTACTACGAATGGGAACACATTACGGACGCCGGCGGAAGGAAGCGGACGGGCGGCCGGTACAGCATCCGTCCGCGCGGAGCCGCGGTGACGTGGCTCTGCGGGCTTTACCGCATACGGAACGGTCTGCCGGAGTTTGTGATTCTGACGAGGGAACCGGGGGAGGGAATCCGCTTTCTTCACGACCGCATGCCGCTGATCCTGCCGGACGGGTACGCGGACGAATGGATCAGACCGGACAGAAACCCCGGAGAGCTTCTTCCGGCGGCGCTGACCGATATGGCGTATGAGAAAACGCCGCGGGCCGCGCGCATGAATCAGACCGGGATATTCATCTGAAAGGGAGGGAGTCAGATGCCCGTTACCGGAGCTTTTATGGTGCCGCATCCGCCGATGATCGTGCCCGAGGTGGGGCGGGGGAGCGAGCGGCAGATTGAGAAAACCCGGAAAGCGTATATGCGGATTGCGGAAACAGTCGCGGAGCTGAAGCCGGAAACCATCGTGATTTCGAGCCCCCACGCGGCGGTGTATGCGGACTATTTTCATATTTCCCCCGGAAAGACCGCGGAGGGAAGCTTCGCCCGGTTCCGCGCTCCGAAAGTCCGTTTCCGGGAGGAATACGACACGGAGCTGGTGCGGGCCGCCGCGAGGATCGCGGAAGCGGAGGGCTTTCCCGCAGGCACGCGGGGAGAGCGGGATCCGGAGCTGGATCACGGAACGATGGTCCCGCTGTACTTTATCAGGCAGGCCTTTTCCGGATTCAGACTGGTACGCGCAGGACTGTCGGGCCTGCCCCTGGAGGACCATTACCGGATGGGGCAGCTGATCCGGAGAGCGGCGGAGGAAACAGGTCGCAGGATTGTCTATATCGCAAGCGGCGATCTGTCCCACAAGCTGCAGACTTACGGCCCCTACGGATTCGCTCCGGAGGGCCCGCAGTATGACGAACGGATCATGGACGTGTGCGGCCGGGCCGCGTTCGGGGAGCTGTTCGATTTCAGCGAGGACTTCTGCGAGCGCGCGGCGGAATGCGGGCACCGCTCCTTCGTCATGATGGCCGGCGCGCTGGACGGCACGGCGGTGGAGGCGGAGCGGCTGTCCCATGAGGACGTGACCGGCGTGGGCTACGGCGTCTGCGCCTTCAGGCCCGCCGGACCGGACGCGTCCCGAAGATTTCTGGAAATCCGGGAGAAGGAACAGACGGAACGGGCTGCCGGACTCCGGGAGAAATGCGACCCTTGGGTCCGGCTGGCCTGGCAGTCCGTGGAAAGCTGGGTCCGGGACCGCCGGGTCATGGAAATTCCGAAAAATCTGCCGGAGGAACTGGCCGCAGGCAGAGCCGGCGCGTTCGTGTCGATCCACGAACAGGGAAGGCTGCGGGGCTGCATTGGAACCATCGCTCCGACGCGGGACTGCCTGGCGGAGGAGATCATCGCGAACGCCGTCAGCGCGGCGTCGCGGGATCCCCGGTTCGATCCCATCCGGCCGGACGAGCTGAACCGGCTGGAAATCAGCGTGGACGTGCTGGGCGAGCCGGAGGACATCGCTTCCGAAGCGGAGCTGGACGTGAAGCGCTACGGCGTGATCGTGAGCCGCGGCTTCCGCCGCGGGCTTCTGCTGCCGGATCTGGAGGGCGTGGACACGGCTGCGCAGCAGGTGGAAATCGCCCGCAGAAAAGCGGGGATCGGACCGAAAGAAAAGGTGAAGCTGCAGCGGTTTGAGGTCGTGCGGCACACCTGACGCGGAGGATGGAGAAATGGCTCGGTGCGGGGTGTGCTTTCATCACTGCGAAATCCCGGAAGGACGCGCCGGCTTCTGCGGCGCGCGGAAATGCGAGGGAGGCCGCGTGACCGCGGCGAATTACGGAAGGATCAGTTCGCTCGCGCTTGACCCCATCGAGAAGAAGCCGCTCCGCCGCTTTCATCCGGGAAGCGTGATTCTGTCGGCAGGCAGTTTCGGCTGCAATCTGCGGTGCCCCTTCTGCCAGAATTATCAGATTTCCTGGTCCGCGGAGGCGATGGAACTGGCCGGGCGGGCGGAGATTCTGACGCCGGAGGAACTGGTCGGAACGGCGGTCCGGATGAAAAGACACGGAAATATCGGACTGGCGTTTACCTATAACGAACCGCTGACCGGATGGGAATTCGTCCGGGATACGGCCGCGCTGTCGCATGAGGCCGGGCTCGTGAACGTGCTGGTCACCAACGGAACCGCGGAGCTTCCCGTCCTGGAGGCGCTTCTTCCGCATATCGACGCCATGAACGTCGATCTGAAGGGCTTCAGCGCCCGGTATTACTCGGAAGTGCTGGGCGGCAGCCTGGAAACGGTGAAGGCGTTCATCTCCCGGGCGGTTCAGGCATGTCATGTGGAGCTGACCACGCTGATCGTTCCGGGAGAGAACGATTCGGACGGGGAGATGAGGGAGCTGTCGTCCTGGGTCGCGGGGCTGACGGACGGGAACGGCCGCAGGATCGGGCGGGACGTCCCGCTGCACGTTTCCCGGTTCTTTCCCCGGTTCCGCATGACGGACCGCCCGGCGACGGACCCGCGCCTCGTTCATCATCTCGCGGAGACCGCGCGGGAAAACCTGAGATATGTGTATACCGGCAACTGCTGAGAAAACGAAAAAGCTTCCGGACACTGCCCGGATAACGGCGTCCGGGAAGGGAACGGAAAACGGAAGGAGAAAACGCGATGAACGGAAATCAGACCGTCAATCCCTATCTGCCCAACTGGGAATATGTTCCGGACGGAGAGCCCTACGTTTTCGGAGACCGGGTCTACGTGTACGGATCCCATGATTTCTTCGGCGGAGACGTGTACTGTATGGGCGACTACGTGTGCTGGTCCGCCCCGGCGGACGACCTGGGTTCCTGGCGGTACGAAGGGGTTATCTACCGGAAGGATCAGGATCCGGACAACGCGGATCTGCAGGGAAATCTGTACGCGCCGGACGTGGCGGTCGGGCCGGACGGACGGTATTATCTGTATTACGTGCTCAGCAGCCAGGGCGTCGTTTCCGTCGCGGTCTGCGACACGCCGGCGGGAAAGTACGAGTTTTACGGCCACGTGCGCTATCCGGACGGGACGAAGCTGGGCGAAAAGGAAGGGGACGAGCCGCAGTTCGACCCCGGCGTGCTGACGGAGAACGGAAGAACATATCTGTATACCGGCTTCTGCCCCAACGGGGACCTGTCGCGGCACGGCGCGATGTGCACGGTTCTGGAGGGGGATATGCTGACCGTAAGCGAGGGGCCGCGGTTCGTGGCGCCGGGAATTATGTACGGCGCGGGAACCGGCTATGAGGGCCATGAGTTCTTCGAAGCGCCCTCGATCCGGAAGCGCGGGGAATGGTACTACTTCATCTACTCCTCCATTCAGTTCCACGAGCTGTGTTACGCCATGAGCCGGAAGCCCACGGGTCCCTTCGATTACCGGGGCGTTATCATTTCCTCCTGCGACATGGGAATCGACAGCTACAAGCCCGCGGGGAAGCCCATGTACTATACGGCGAACAACCACGGGAGCATGGAGCGGATCGGGGACGACTGGTATATCTTCTATCACAGACATACCAACGGAACAAACTATTCCCGGCAGGGATGTTTCGAGAAACTGCGCTTCCGGGAGGACGGGACCATTGAGCAGGCCGAGATGACCTCCTGCGGCGGCGTGAGGCCGCTGAAGGGGGAGGGGTATTATCCCGCCTACATCGCATGCCATCTGTTCACGGACACGGAGACCGTTTACGTTCCCTGGTCCGGCTGGATGGACGACCGGTTCCCGAAGATCACGCAGGAGATTGAAGAAGGCGGACGGGGAATCGGGTATATCGCGAATATGCGGTCCTCCGCCACGGCGGGTTTCCGGTACTTCGACTGCCGGGGGGTGAAACGGATCACAATCCGGACGAAAGGCTACGCGCGGGGCGGGATGGAGATCCGGACGGCCTGGGACGGGGAGAAGCTGGGAAGCATTCCGGTGAGCTACGCCAACGTATGGCGGGACACGAGCGCGGAAATCAGCATTCCCGACGGCGTTCACGCGCTGTATTTCACCTTCACGGGCCAGGGGCATCTGCAGTTCGCCGGGTTTGAGCTGTCCGTATAAAACAGACGTCCGGCAGGCGGCGTTTACACAGCGACGGAAAACAAACCCCGGGACCGGGGACGTGCCTCGCGCGGGCCCGTCCGGGACGGTATGCCGGAGCCCCGGATTTTTACGAGGATTTCCCGCTCCGCCCGCTCATCCTTTTCCATCTGCCGGAGAAAAGATAAACGCTTCCGATCAGGAAGGGAACCAGGCCGGACAGCGCGTTTCCGTACCAGAAACCGCGGATGCCCATGGACAGCGCGACGCCCAGCAGAAGGGAAAGCCCGATGCGGCAGAAAATGCCGTCCAGCAGGGCGACCAGCAGGTTCATCCGGGAGTTCCCGGAGCCGTTGATCAGGGCGAAGCTGGCGGGGCGGAGCGTCGCGCCGAGATACTGCACCATGGCGACGGGAATATAGCCGACCGCCATCTCCAGCACGGCGGGATCATCCGAGAAAAGACCGAAGAGCCATTCCGGCCGCCGCCAGGTAACCAGGGCGAAAATACCGGCGGGAATGGCGACGATCCAGACCGCGTGTCCGACGATCTTCGGCACGCGGCCTGTTTTTCCCGCGCCGAGGGCCTGGGCGACCATGGCGCCTCCGGCGGAGGAGACGGCCTGGGAAACGACGGCGATCATGCTTTCCAGCTTCCGGGCCACGCCGGTGACAGCCACGGCGACGGTTCCGTACGCGTTGATGAAGGCGTTGACGAAGAGCATGGAAAAGGTAATGGCCGCACTCTGGATCACCATGGGAATTCCCAGGGAAAGCAGCGGTCCGGCCACGTTTTTATGAATCCGGAAACGACGGGGTTTAAAGTCGAAATGAATCTGGGTCCGGTTTCTGTACAGCAGGCGCAGAGCAAAGAAGAAACTCACCGCCTGACCGACGACGGTGGCCAGCGCCGCGCCGCGCGGACCCATCTTCAGCGGGCCGACCAGCAGCAGATCCAGCGCCACGTTGATCAGGGAGGCAATCGCGATAAAAAGGAAAGGATGCCGCGAGTCTCCCATCCCGCGGAGTATGGCCGAAACCAGGTTGTAGCCGTAAATAAACACGACTCCGTAAATGCAGGTGACGCTGTACTGGCGGGTGTATTCCCAGATCTCCGGAGGCGTGTTCAGCCAGCGGAGGACGTCCTGATACATGAGAAGGAAGACGGCCATGATGATCACGGCCAGCCCTTCCAGCAGGGTGAAAAGCGTGCCGACCATATCGCCCACCAGATCTGTCCTGTCCTCCCCCACAAAGCGGGAGATCAGGATCTGGCCGGCGTTGGAGAAACCCATGGACACGAAGGTGATCAGCTGCAGAACCTCGCCGCCGATGGAGACGGCGGACAGGCCGTCCGTGCCCACAAAACGCCCGATCACGACCATGTCCACCATATTGTAGACCATCTGCAGCAGACCGGAGAGGAACAGAGGCATAGCAAAGCTCAGCAGCGTGCGCGGCACGCTGCCGACCGTCAGATCCCGGATGATCCGGGTTTCCTTTTTCATGTTCAAGCCCTCCGGCCGTACTCCGCCCCGCGTCCGGAACGCCGCGCGCAGCGGGCTCCGGGCCGCCGCCCGGGAACAATGCCAGTATACCCGGGAGAGAGAAAGAAAACAAGCTTTTTCAAAGGGAAGAAAACAGCCTTTTCCGATTGACAAGGCCGGGTTTCTTCCGTATGATCATGGGCGGGGAGACCCGGTCCGCCGCGCCGGCGGGCGGGGAAAAACGGACGGGGACGGAAGAAAGAGAATGCTGAAAATATCCCGGGAGAACCGGGCTGCCTACAGCGGGATCATGAAGCTGACGGGCCCGATTATTCTTCAGAATCTTCTGAGCGCCGCGGTCAGCTCGGCGGACGTGGTCATGCTGAACTTTGTGGGGCAGGAGCATATCTCCGCCGTCTCCCTGGCGAACCAGTACGCCAGCGTTCTGTTCATGCTGCTGTACGGGCTCGGCACCGGCGTGACCATGCTGAGCGCGCAGTATTTCGGGAAAGGGGACTCCCGCGCGGTGGACGCCGTGGAAGGGATCGCCCTGCGCTTTTCCGTCGCGGTGACGGCGGTTTTCGCCGCGGCGGCGCTGCTGGCTCCGGAACAGATGATGCGCGTCTTCACGCCGGACGCGCGGCTGATTGAAATCGGCGCGGGCTACCTCAGAAACGTCTCCGCGGCGTACCTGTGCTGGGGCCTGACAGAGGTTTATCTGGCGACGCTCCGGTCCGTGGGCCGGGTGGGGATCAGCACGGCGCTGAACGCGGCCGCGTTCACGCTGAACATTCTGCTGAACGCCGTTTTCATTTTCGGCCTGTTCGGCGCGCCGAAGCTCGGCGCGGCCGGCGTGGCGCTGGCGACGTCCATTTCCCGGACCATTGAACTGATTCTTGCCCTGATCGTATCCTCCCGGAGCGGGGAATACAAACTGAAGCTTTCGTACATGTTCATCCGGAGCCGGGTTCTGTTCCGGGATTTCCTGCGCATGGCGATGCCGGCGACGCTGAACGACGTTTCCTGGGGCCTGGCGTTCTCCATGTATTCGGTGATCATCGGGCAGTTTCTCGGAACGGATATGGTGGCCGCGAACTCCTTCACGTCCCTGGTGCGGACCTTCGGCACGGTGCTGTGCTTCAGCGTGGGCAGCGGCGGAGGCATCCTGCTCGGGCAGATTCTGGGCGACGGAAAGCTGGAGGAGGCCGAGCGGAGCGCGAAGGCGCTGATGCGGCTGACGGTGCTGTCCGGCGCGGCGGGAGGGCTGATCGTGCTGGCGTCCATGCCGCTGGCGCTGCGTTTCGCCAACCTGACGGATCTGGGGCGGCATTATCTCAGGGGAATGCTCTGGATCAATTCCTATTACGTGATGGGCCAGGCGGTCAACACGACGCTGATCGCGGGCGTATTCCGCGCGGGAGGGGACAGCCGGTTCGGCTTTATCTGCGATACCATCGACATGTGGCTTTATGCCGTGCCGCTGGGATTCATTGCCGCCGCGTGGCTGAAGCTTCCGCCGCTGTGGGTGTATTTCCTGCTGTGCACGGACGAGTTTGTCAAATGGCCGTGGGTGATCGGACACTACCGCGGCCGGAAATGGCTGAGAAACATTACCCGGGAGAACGCGGTGGAATAGCGGAGAATCCGC
>ONXY01000111.1 GCA_900321945.1 uncultured Eubacteriales bacterium
GACTTCCTGGGCGACATGGACTTCAAGGTCGCCGGCAGCATGAACGGCATCACCGCCCTGCAGATGGACATCAAGATCGCGGGCATTAACCGCGCCATCCTGCAGCAGGCGCTGTCCCAGGCGCTGCAGGGACGCCTGCATATCCTGAAGATCATGCTGGAGACGCTGGGCCAGCCCAGAGAGGAACTGAGCCCCTACGCTCCGAAGATCATCAACTTCACCATCAATCCCGAGAAGATCCGCGAAGTCATCGGGCCCGGCGGCAAGATGATCAACAAGATCATCGCCGAGACCGGCGTGAAGATCGACATCGAGGACGACGGCCGCGTCTTCATCTCCACGCCCGACAGCGAGGCCGCGGAGAAGGCGAGGAAGATCATCGAGGGCATCGCGAAGGATATCGAGGTCGGAGACGTGTTCACCGGCAAGGTGGTCCGCATCATGAACTTCGGCGCCTTTGTCGAGCTGGCTCCCGGCAAGGACGGCATGATCCACATCTCCAAGCTGGAAAACCGCCGGGTGGAGAAGGTTGAAGACGTGGTCAACATCGGGGACGAGCTGGAAGTGAAGGTCAACGAGATCGACGCCCAGGGACGGATTAACCTGATCCGGAACGACATCGTCTACGACAACAGCGCTCCGGCCCGCAGGGAAGGCGGAAACCGCCGCCCGCCCCGCCGTGAAAGCCATTAAGACTTGACGTTCAGGGAGGCTTTTCAGCCTCCCTGACCTGTTTTCAGAACGATGGGAAAGAGAATTCTCTGCCTGGACGTGGGAGACGTCCGCATCGGCGTCGCGGTTTCCGATCCGGAGCGCACGATCGCCGTTCCCGTTGAGGTGATCCGCCGGGTGGGCTGGGGTCCGGACTGCAGAAGGATCCGGGAGCTCTGCGATCAGTACGGGACGGACGAGGTGCTCAGCGGCCTGCCCCTGAACATGGACGGAAGCGAGGGGTTTCAGGCCCGGAAGGTCCGGGAGTTCTGCGCGCAGGTGGAAAAGCGCGGACTGAAGGTGCTTTTCCAGGACGAAAGGCTGACCACGGTCAGCGCGGAGGACGCGCTGCTGGAGGACGGCATGAGCCGCGAAGAACGGAAGAAGAACGTGGATAAAATCGCCGCCGCCCTGATTCTGCGGCAGTGGCTGGATGAACAGAACAAAACGAAGGAGGAAAAACGGAATGGATGAGGAACTCAGACCCATGGACGGGGAAAACGAAGACAACGGGCTGATCGAACTGGTGGACGAGGACGGAAACAGCGAGACCTTCGAGCTGCTGGCATCCTTCGACATGGACGGGAAACAGTATCTTGCCGTGGCTGACACCGAGGAGGAAGAGGAGGATCCGGAATCCGTGGAGGTGCTCTTCCTGCGGATCGAGGAAGACGAGGACGGAAACGACGTGTACGTTCCCGTGGACGACGACGCGGAGGCGGACGCCGCGTTCGCGAGCTTCATGGAACTGGTGGACGCGGAGGAAGACGAGGAGTGATCTCCTTACATCCGCCGGAAAGCCTGAGCTTTCCGGCGGGTTTTCCTCTGCCCGGACGGAACGGGGCGGGGGAGAACGCACGCGGCGTCCGCGCCATACCGCAAAAATAAAACAGAACCCGGGAGAACCCCGAAAAAACCGAAAATAAAACCGCGGAAAGCCGGGTTCCTCCATTGACGGAAGGGATCGGAAGGGATACAATAGTTCCGCTGTCCGCTTTCAGAGAAAGAAAACGGAAAGTTCAACGCCCCTTTTCAGGGAAGAAGAACGGGAGGTCTTTTTTATGTCTGGGTGGTATATCCTCACTCTGTGTGCGATTGCCGTGACCATCTGCTACGTTTTCTGGAACTACATCCGCATCCGGAAGATGCCGGAGGGAACGAAGGAAATGTCCGAGATGGCGGGAATCATCCGCAGCGGCGCCAATACCTTCATGAAAACCGAGTACCGGACCATCGCCATCGTGGTGGCGGTGCTGGCGGTCGTCTTCAGCCTTTTTGTGGAGAAGACCAGCGGCATCACCTTCCTGATCGGCGCGTGCATGAGCAGCGTCGTGTGCGTGCTGGGCATGCGCAGCGCGACCTTCGCCAACGTGCGCACAGCCAATAAAGCCCGGGAAAGCATGTCCATCGGCGAGACCGTGAAGGTCGCCCTCTGCGGCGGATCCATCTCCGGCCTGAGCGTGCAGGCTTTCGGTCTGCTGGGCTTTGTCGCGGTGCTCCTGATTTTCGGCAAGGTTGATCCCAACGCCCAGGGCGGCGGCCTGATCACCTCGCTGCCGGGAATCAACCCGACCATCATGCATGTCTCCACCTACAGCCTGGGGTGCTCCCTGGTCGCCATGTTCAACCGTGTGGCGGGCGGCAACTACACCAAGGCCGCCGACATCTCGGCCGATATCCTGGCCAAGGTCCGGAACGACCTGCCTGAGGACGACAGCCGCGTGCCCAACGTCATCGCCGACTTCATCGGCGACAACGTGAACGACATCGCCGGCAACTGCTCCGACCTGCTGGAGAGCTTCGTGGCCACCATCGCCGCCGCTCTCATGATTTCCGTGGTACTGGTTCACACGCACGGAACCGCCATTGACGACGGCGCGTTCCACGCTCTGACCATCTATCCCGTTGCCATGGCCGGACTGGGCCTGGTCGGCTGCCTGCTGGGCCTCCTGTACGCCGC
>ONXY01000192.1 GCA_900321945.1 uncultured Eubacteriales bacterium
ACACTGGAGCGTTTCGCCGCCTCCGTCGCTGAAAAAAGCGGGCGCGTCGATTTTCTCGTCAACAACGCCCTGCCTCTGATGAAGGGAATAGACGACTGCACCTGGGAGGAATTCTCCTACGCGCTGGCCGTCGGCGTGACGGCCCCCTTCTATCTGACCAAGCTGCTCCTCCCGTGTTTCGCTCCCGGCGCGTCGGTCGTGAACATCGCCTCCTCCCGCGACCGGATGAGCCAGCCGCAGACGGAAAGCTATACCGCCGCCAAAGGCGGGATCGCCGCGCTGACCCACGCCATGGCCGTCAGTCTGGCCGGGAAAGCGCGGGTAAACAGCATTTCCCCCGGATGGATCGATACAGCCGGAAGCGTTATCACCGGCCCGGATGCGCTGCAGCAGCCTGCCGGGCGCGTCGGCAGACCGGAGGATATCGCGGAGGCGGTTCTGTTCCTCTGTTCCGGAAAGGCCGGATTCATTACCGGGGAAAACCTCTGCATTGACGGGGGCATGACCCGCCTCATGATCTACCACGGAGATCACGGATGGACCTATCAGGTATAGGAAACCCGGGCTTCCGGAGCCCGGGATCAGCCGGAAACGCCGGATACAGCCGGGGAAGCAGATAACTGACCCCGCTGTATCCGGCGTTTTCCGTTTATCAGACGTTCTGTTTTTTCATGCTTTCCCTCAGCATACTGTGAAGCGCGGGCAGCGTCGCCTCGAAGTCCACGCCGTACCAGGGATTCTCCGGGTTCTTCAGGGTTTCCGCGATGGTCAGGGCCGTATAGTCCGCGGCGATCCGAAGCGCGTCCGTCCTTTCCAGTCCCAGCACGAAAGCTCCGGCAAGCACGCTTGAAAAAATATCGCCCGTTCCGTGATACGCGGCGGGAATCCGGTCGTTCTGATAGACGAAGAACTCCTTCCGCTCCGTATCGTATCCCATCGCGCCGGTTTTTCCCGCGCTCAGGGAAACGCCCGTCAGGACCGGCGTCTTCGCTCCGAGAGCGGCCAGCGCCCGGAGCATCTCCGCGGCGTACTCCCGCGGATAGCTTTCGCGGTAGGGCATCCCGGTCAGAAAAGCGGCCTCCGTGATGTTCGGAACGATGATATCCGCGGCCGCGCACAGATCCGCGTTCTTCCGGGCATAGTGCATATCGAAGGCTGGATACAGTTTTCCGTTGTCCCCCATCGCCGGATCCACGAACACAAGCGTCCTGTCGCTCCGGAATTTCTCAATGATGCCGATCACGGTGTCGATTTCCTCTTCCGTTCCGAGGTACCCGGTGTAAACCGCGTCAAAGGTAATTCCTTCCCTCTTCCAGTGGTCCGTGATGGGGTTCAGCTGATCGGAAAGATCCCTGCAGGTGAATCCTTTGAACAGGGTATGCGTACTCAGCACCGCCGTCGGCAGGATCGCCGTTTCGATTCCCATCGCTGAAAGAATCGGCAGCGCGACCGTCAGCGAACATTTCCCGAAGCAGGAAATATCCTGAATGGTAAGGATTCGCTTCATGGTTCTTTTCACCCCTTCCCGTACTCCCGTTCACCGAAGATGTCCGTTCCGACCCGGACCATGGTGGCCCCTTCCTCAACGGCTGTCTCAAAGTCGCAGGACATTCCCATGGAAAGGACGGGAACCCGGAACCCGGTCTCCTCCGCCGCCAGCAGGCCCTCCTGCGCCATCTCCCGCGCGCAGGCGTTCAGCGCGCGGAAGTATTCCCGGTTTGTTTCCTGGTCCTGCGTATAGGGGGCGGACGTCATCAGTCCGAGCGTCCTGATATGAGGAAATGCCCGGATTTCGCGGGCGGCCCGCCCGGCCTCCGAAAGGTCGAATCCCCATTTGCTTTCCTCCCGGGCCGCGTTGACCTCCAGGAGAATCCGCGCCGGCACGTTCTTCTTCGCCGCTTCCCTCTCGATCTGCTCCGCCAGCGCCACGGTGTCCACCGAGTGGATCAGCGCGACCCGTCCGATCAGGTACTTGACCTTGTTTCTCTGCAGGTGGCCGATCATGTGCCACTGAACGGACCGGTCCCCCGTAAGGGATTCGAACGCCTGAATCTTCTCCGTCAGCTCCTGCACGTAGTTTTCCCCGAAGCACCGCGCGCCGGCTTCATAGGCCTCCTTCACGGCGGAAAGCGGCTTTGTCTTGCTGACGGCGATCAGCGTCACTTCCCGCGGATCGCGCCCGGTTCTTTCGCAGGCGGCCCGGATTCTTTCCCTGACGCGGTTCAGGTTTTCCGCGATTCCCGCCGGCGCCTGACAGTTCTCTACGCTCATTCGTCTGCGTCTCCTTTCCGGACAGGCTGCGCTTTTGTCTGTCTGAACGCAGTATAACCCGAAATTGGTCATTTGAAAACAATCAGTTTTGCATATTTGATTATAACCAGTTCAGGATTTCTGTTTCTCATTTCCCTCTCCGGACGGGGCCTCCGGCGCATCCGGCCCTGCTTCATCCTCCGGTGAGGAAAGCAGGTCATCCAGAACGGCCGCGGCGGCTTCAAGCCGCCCGAAGGGAACATAGAATCTGCTGCGCTCCAGCATGGGGCCGACCTTGATGGCCAGCCCGGCTCCCATGACGTCCTTTTTCAGGAAAGGAATACCGTTCTGTTTCAGCAGGTCTTCAAGGATGCCTGAGAAAACATAGTCCTGTTCGGTCAGGAAGCACGGATCTTTCGCCTCCGGATTCCTGACTTTCCTGTTTTTGCACCAGGGACAGCGGTCCCCGTCGACGATGCGGCTGCATCTTTCACAGTACATTTTCCCGTCCTCCTTCCGGTATATCCTGACTGTTTGCCGGTTCGTCATGATTATATACTCCGGAAGCCGCGGAATACAGGACCGGTCCGGAAAAATAACGGCCGGTATTCCGCCGGCATCCGGCAGAATTTGTCCGGCCGGGAAAGAAACATTCTTCCGTCCCTTATTTCCCTTCCCTCTCAATCTTTTCGAGCGTATCCTCAAGAATCATTCCGCGCAGTTCCGTAAGCCATTCCGAAAAAGCCACGGCGTCAAAAGCGTAGGTTTTGTTCAGTTCGTACTCGTTCTCCGCCCAGGTTTCCAGAGGCGATTCGTTATGCTGAATAAGCGCCTCCAGCTTGTCAAGCGCCTTATAGATTCTGGCTTCCGTCGTAATCTGCTGTTCCATCTCCAGGTACAGATCCGAAAGATATCCGGACAGATCCGCCGGCAGCGACGCCACCCACCGGCGGAGAAGAGAATCCTCCTCCTCCCTGTCCAGGTCCGTTTTCCGGAAGGTTGGGATATCTCCGGTAAAGCACTCCCCCAGATCATGGATCAGGCACATGGCCGTGATTTTCTGCACGTCCGCGTCCGGGAACTCCCGCGTGAGGAGCAGCGCCATCAGCGCCGTTCTCCAGCTGTGTTCGGCGACGCTTTCCGTTCTGCCCTTTGAGGTCGTGCAGTGGCGCGGAGTATCCTTCAGCCTTTCCGCGACGTGGAGAATCTCCAGATATTCCCGTCCGTTCATGCTTCTCTTCCCTCCCTGTCCGATACAGCGCGGCCCCGGCTGTCCGTCTGTCCGCGCCGGCAGTACGGCGGCGCGCGGTGAGAGCCGTTCCGGAAGCCGCGGGACAGACCGTTTGAACTTTATCTGTTTTTGCCTCCTGACCACGGCCGCATCATACCATAATCCGGGTTTGCTGTCCAGCCCGGCCGAAGGCCGGCAATCATGGTTCATCGCGGCTTGCCACGGCCGCCGCAAAGTGATAAAATTCCGTTCAGATGAAGAAATCCGCTGCCGCGGTTTTCCCATACATATACTCCGCGGAAGAAACGAAGGAAGGCTCAGATGAAAAAGATCGCGTGTCTGTTTCCGGGTATCGGCTATACCTGCGACAAGCCGCTGCTGTACTACAGCTGGAAACTGCTCAGGGGCCTCGGATGGGAGATCGTGCCGCTGAAGTATTCCGGATTTCCCGCGGGTGTCAAAGGCAGCGCTGAGAAGATGCTGCAATGCGCGGACATGGCGCTGGAGCAGACGGAGGAACAGCTGCGGGACATAGACTGGCCGGCGTACGGAGACGTCCTGTTTATCGGGAAGAGCATCGGAACGGTCGTCTGCTGCGCGTACGCGGAGCGCCACGGCCTGAACTGCCGCCGGATTCTGTTCACCCCGGTTGAGGCGGCGTTCCGTTTCGCGGACCGGCGTTCCGTCGCGTTTCACGGCACGGCGGACCCCTGGGCGGATACGGAAGCCGTTAAGAAAAGCTGCGCGCGGCTGGGTATTCCGCTCTTCCTGACAGAAAACGCGAATCATTCGCTGGAGACCGGGGACGTGGACGAGGATATCGGTGAGATGCGGAAAGTGATGCGGATCGTCCGGGACTTTGCGGCGGCGGAAGCGGAGAAGTAAACCGCGAGAACTCAGGCGGATGCGGCCCGGCGGAGGAACTGACAGCGGCCGGACGGAACGGGAGCCTTGAAACCGCCGGATTCGGAGGATATGCGGGCATGATTTGGGAATACTCCTGCGGAGCGGTCGTTTTCACCAGGATGGATGATCAGATCCGTTTTGTCGTCGTACAGGAGCAGGCCGGAACCTTCAGCTTTCCGAAAGGCCATATGGAAGGCTGCGAAACGGAAGAGGAAACCGCGCGCCGGGAAGTGTTCGAGGAAACAGGCCTGAACCCTGTTTTTCTGCCCGGGTTCAGGGAGGAGGACGAATACGATCCCGCTGAAAAACCGGGCACACGGAAACGGGTGACTTATTTTCTGGCGGAATACAGGGGCGGACCGCTTGTCCCCCGGCAGGGGGAAATACGGAGGATTCTGCTCCTTCCTTTCGACCGGGCTCTCCTCTGTTTTGAGCATGAAGGGAGCAGATCCGTTCTGATCAGAGCGATGGAGTATCTGGCGCGGCAGTCCTGAGACCGCTGTGCGGGAAGAACGCGGTTCTTCCCTGAAAGCGGAACGTTCTGCGGGTTCATAAGCCCCTGAATCAGAAAACCTGTTTATCGGGAAGTGAAAAAGCTGTGAGTGAAACGCTGCACGCGGATGAACTGTTCTTCTTTGACGTGAAGCCGGCGGCGCTGTCCCTGTACAGAGCCTTCCGGGATTCCGTCACCGCCGGGCGGCCGGATGTGCGGATTGAAGCAAAGAAAACACAGATCTCCTTTTTCAGCCGGTATATGTTCGCGGCCGTATCTTTCGCGCCGGTAAGGAAGGCGAAAGACCGTCCGGAGCCTTTCCTGACGATCACCTTCAGCCTTCCGTACAGAAAGGAATCCGTCCGGATCGACGCGGCGGCGCAGCCTTATCCGGGACGGTGGACGCATCACGTTATGATCGGAACCGAAGAGGAAATAGACGGCGAGCTGCTTTCGTGGATCGGCGAGGCGGCTGCTTTCGCTGAAAGGAGACGGCCCGTATGTGGAAATGCCCGGAATGCGGACGCGAATTCAAAAACGTGAGTCAGAGCCATTACTGCGGGAAAGCGCCGGCAACGGTGGACGAATACATTCTTGCGCAGGACGAGGAAATCCGCGGCCGGCTTCAGAGCGTGCGGGAAGTGCTTGCGCGCAGCCTCCCGGATGCTGCGGAAACGATCTCCTGGTCGATGCCGACCTACCGGAAGGAACACAATATCATTCACTTTGCGGCCCAGAAAAAGCATATCGGGCTGTATCCCGGACCGGAAGCCGTTTCTTTCTTCGCGGAAAGGCTGATTCAGGCCGGATGCGGATTCAGCAGGGGGACCATCCGGATTCCGTACTCCTGCAGCCTTCCGCTGGACCTGATCGCGGAGATTGCAAAATGGTGCCGGGATACGGGAAATCATGCCTGATGAAAGGGGTGGATGGCTGTGCCTCGAAGAACTGTTTCTGACATGAAGGTATCGGAAGTATATCCGCTTCTGGTGGCCAAGGCGGAAAGGAAAGGCCGCGCCAGGGATGAAGTCGATCAGGTCACAGCCTGGCTGACGGGCTATGACATGAAAACGGCGGACATGGATGTTTCCCTGGCGGAGTTCTTCAGAAATGCCCCGGCGATGAATCCGAGGGCGGCCCTGATCACCGGTTCCGTGTGCGGCGTCCGGGTAGAGGAGATTGAGGATCCCCTGATGCAGAAAATCCGCTGGCTGGACAAGCTGGTGGATGAGCTGGCAAAAGGAAAGCCCCTGGAAAAAATCATGCGGTAAACAGGCTGATTCCTGTTCATCGAAAGACGGGAGAGATAAACGCGTTATGATTGCCGTCCCGCTGGCTGAAAAGATTGCCGAACTGTTTCTGATCCTGTTCGCGGTCGCCGCGCTGGTGAAAGCCGGCGTTCTGAAGTCGGAAAACAGCAGGGTTCTGTCCAGACTTTCGCTTTATTATATTACCCCGTGCGTGGTTTTCAATTCCTTTCAGAAAGAACTGACTCCTGAAATCGGGCGGGGGCTGCTGACAGCCGCCGCGCTGGCGGCCGGCTTTGAACTGCTCTTTTTCCTGATCGCGGCCGTGCTTCGCCGGGTCTGGAAAGCGACTGAAGTGGAACGCGCGTCCGTCGTCTTCGCCAATGTCGGAAACCTGATTATCCCGCTGGTGGCCTATGTAAAGGGGCCGGAGAAGATCATCTATGTCAGCGCGTACATTTTTGTTTTCAATGTGCTGTTCTGGACGGTGGGCATCCGGATGTTTGACCGCGGCGGCGCGCCGGGAATCCGGAAGATCCTGCTGAACCCGAATCTTCTGGCGGTCGTTGCGGGGCTGATTACGCTGTTTACCGGCCTGAAACTGCCGGGACCCGTGGCCCTGGCATTCAGCGATGTGGCGGGCACCATCGGCCCGATGAGTATGATAATCACCGGCATGATGGTCGGAGGAATGACGTTCCGCGGCATGTTTTCCAACCGCCGCGTGTTCGGCGTCCTGTTCTTCCGGATGGTTCTCGCGTCAGGCCTGGCGGCGCTTGCCGCCGCGGCTGCGGCGCGGCTCCTTCCCGTTGACAGGGACATCGTGATGATCATTCTGCTGGGAGCCATCGCGCCGGCCGCTTCCAACATCAATCAGGTGGCGATTCTGTACAACAGGGACGCCGGGTACGCTTCGTCGATCAACGTTCTGACCACCCTGTCCTGTATCGTGACGATGCCGCTTTGGATTATGCTGTTTGAGACGCTGGCCGGCTGACCGCGGCCGGGGAAAGATGAAAGCAGGAAGGCAGAAGAAGAAATATCGTAAGCGCTTCAGCAAAAGACGGATACAAAACAGAATAGGGATCAAATAAAATGGCAGGCAGAAAGAGAGGTGCCTGCCATGCTTACGCCTATCGCGACGGAAGAGGAACGACTGCGGATTATCCATGAATGTCGACAGAGCGGATTAACCGCAAATGAATGGTGCCGACAGCACGGACTCCGATGGAATACGTATCATACCTGGGTAACCAGACTGAAGAAGAAAGGTTTGCTGGAGACAGCTGCAACAGTGCCAACAGTCATGATACACGAGCCGGATCTGCCGGACATTGTAAAGGTAGATCTTGCCGGCAGAAGAGAGAACAGTCCTATAAGATATGAGGCAACCGGCATATGGCAGGAAGGGATTGATTCCGTATCAGAAGGAAAGGCTGCGGTCATGGAGATCGATGTGGCAGGGATCAGGATCAAGGCAACCAACCAGGTTAATCCTCAGTTGCTGGCAGAGTTGATCCGTCAGATTGGAGGCACTCAGAGATGTTAGGTGATATTTCCGGTGTGGAGAATATTTACCTGGTGTGCGGCTATACCGATATGAGGAAATCCATTGACGGTCTGTGTGCAGTGGTGGAAGAAGTTGTGAAGCGTGATCCCAAATCGAACGCGGTATTTTTATTCTGTGGAAGGCAATGCGACCGGTTTAAGGCGCTTTTATGGGAAGGAGACGGATTTATATTGATCTACAAACGGTTAGATGCTTCCGGACGATATCGCTGGCCGCGGAACAGCCAGGAAGCAAAAACACTGACATGGCAGCAGTTTGACTGGCTCATGTCCGGATTGGATATTGAGCAACCGAAGGCAATCCGGGCGAGGTATGATTGAAGCTTCGGAAGCGTTGAAAATGCTTGATTTTTCTTAAAAAACCTCATTCCCCAAAAGGATTTCCAAAGCTTCATGCCGAATACATATACATGAGGAAATTCAAGGGGAAAGAGGTGTTCAGACATGGCTCACAGCTCAGCAAATTCGCTGCTTCAGCGGGAACTGCTGGATACCATTAAAAGCCTGCGCGCCACGATTGACAACCTCAATTCCACCGTTGAAGATCTCCGGAAATCCCTGGCTGAAAGTCAGGCACGGGAAAAGAATCTGCAGGAACAGATTGAAACCATGACTAAGCGCCTGTATGGTCATTCCAGTGAAAAACACATGGTTCAGTCTGAGGGCCAGTTGGATTTTTTTAATGAAGTCGAACTGGAAGCGGATAAGCAGCAGGAAGAAGAGTTTCCTTTTGAGGCGGATCCGGGACCGGGGACTGAAAAGGAAGAAAAAAAGCGGAAGCCCCGCACATTACGGAAGGAAATGTTTAAAGGTGTGCGGATTGTGGATGAGCCGCCAATCAAGCTCCCGGAAGAGCAGCAATATTGCGATAACTGCGGCGCAAAAATGATCCCGATGGCACCGAAGCTTATCCGTGAGGTTCTGAAATTCGTTCCGGCACAATTGACGCTGCATCGCATTTACGTCCAGACGTATGTCTGCCCGGAATGCAAGGAGAACGGTGATAAGAATTCGATAAAGAACGCCAAGGCCCCTGACGCGCTGATCCCACACAGCTATGCTTCTGAACCTATCGCCGCTCACGCAATGTACCAGAAATACGTCAACGCAGTCCCGCTGTACCGGCAGGAAAAGGATTGGGAGCAGATGGGAGCCTTCCTGAGCCGGGGAACATTAGGTCGGTGGATTAAGGTGTGCTCAGATGAGTATTTCACTCCCCTCTACGAATATTTCCACCGGCTGTTGCTGGGCAGAGGGTTCGCAATGGCAGACGAGACAAGGCTCCAGGTACTCAAGGAACCGAATCGGAATCCGGAAACGGATTCGTTCATGTGGCTCTTCCGGAGCGGAGAGGACGGGTTACCGCCATTAATCCTCTACCGATATACGGAAACCCGGGCAAAATTCAATGCTGTAGAATTCCTGAAGGGATTCAAAGGCTACCTGATGACCGACGGGTATCAGGGATACAACAATCTGCCGGATATTATCCGTGAGGCCTGCTGGGCCCACATTCGGCGGAAATTTTGTGATGCCATCCCTTCCGGAAAGAAGGATGATCTGTCCGAACCGGCAGTACAGGGTGTCCAGTACTGCGACAAGTTGTTTGCCATTGAGCGGTACTGCCGTGAAAATAAGTTTTCCTTTGAAAAGAAGCATGAATTTCGGAACAAAAAAGCCCCGGAGATCCTGAAAGCCTTCTGGGTCTGGCTGGACAAGCAGCACCCCACCAAGGGCAGCCGGATGGAAAAGGCAGTCACCTATGCCCGGAACCAGAAGCCATTTGCAGAAACCTATCTGCAGGACGGACGCTGCAGTCTCTCCAACAATCCGAGCGAGAACAGCATCCGCCCCTTCACGGTTGGCAGAAAGAATTGGCTGTTCTGTGATACTCCCGGCGGAGCCCATGCCAGTGCCGCCGTTTACACCATGGTAGAGATGGCCAAGGCACACGGTCTGAATGTGGAAAAGTATCTGA
>ONXY01000046.1 GCA_900321945.1 uncultured Eubacteriales bacterium
CCGAGCAGCGGCAGGATCCGCGCGGTCCACATGATGATCTTACGTTTCTGTTCATTCATGGCAGTGAGTGTAGCATAACGAAGCTGAAAAAACAATCCCGATCTTCCTGCGGCGGGGAGACTCAGACCATCTCCTCCGGGTGAAAGACACGGTCGAATTCCTCCGGTGTGAGAAACCCGAGTTTCGTACAGGCTTCCCGGAGCGAGATGTTCTCCTGAAACGCGAGCTTTGCCGTCCGGGCGGCGTTTTCGTAGCCGATATACGGGTTGAGCGCCGTGACCAGCATCAGGGACTGCTCCAGATTCCGCCGCATTTTCCCCTCGTCCGCCTGAATCCCGCGCACGCAGTGCAGCGTAAAGGATCGGACGGACTCCGACAGCAGCCGGACGGACTGCAGGAAATTATAGGCGAGGACGGGCAGAAAGACATTCAGCTCAAAGTTCCCCTGGGAGGCAGCGAAGCCGACCGCGCAGTCATTGCCCATCACCTGAACGGCGACCATGGTCACCTGTTCGCACTGGGTGGGGTTGACTTTCCCCGGCATGATGGAGCTGCCGGGCTCGTTCTCCGGGATCCGGATCTCTCCGAGACCGCAGCGGGGGCCGCTCGCGAGCCAGCGGATGTCGTTGGCGATCTTCATCAGATCCGCGGCCAGGGCCTTGACGGCCCCATGGGCAAAGACCAGCTCATCCCGGGAAGACAGCGCGTGGAACTTGTTCTCCGCCGTCACAAAGGGTTTGCCCGTGAGGGAAGAGAGCTCCGCGGCGGCGCGCCCGGCGAAGCCGGCCGGGGCGTTCAGGCCGGTTCCGACGGCGGTTCCGCCGAGCGCCAGCCCGTAAAGGGGCGACAGAGAGAGCCGGATCATTTCGGCGTCGCGCTCCAGAGAGCTGCGCCAGCCGCTGATCTCCTGAGAGAAGGCGATGGGGACCGCGTCCTGCAGATGGGTCCGGCCGCTTTTCACGATACCCCGGTTCTCCTCTTCCAGTGTCCGGAGCGCGGAGATCAGCTCGTCCGCGGCGGGGAGGAGGCGGTTTTCCAGCGCGAGGACCGCCGCGACGTGCAGCGCGGTCGGGAAGGTGTCGTTGGAGGACTGGCTCATGTTCACGTCGTCATTCGGGTGGCAGAGCGGCTGCCCGGCCAGCTCATTCGCCCGGTTCGCGATCACCTCGTTGGCGTTCATGTTGGTCTGGGTTCCGGAGCCGGTCTGCCACACCACCAGGGGGAAGTGGTCGTCCAGGCAGCCGGACGCAACCTCGGACGCGGCACGCTCGATGACGTCGAGCTTTTCGGCGGTCATCCGCTCCGGGTTCAGAGCTCGGTTTGCCCGGGCCGCGGCGGTTTTCAGAAGGCCGAAGGCGTGGATGATCTCCGGGGGCATGGTCTCGACGCCGACGCCGATCCGGAAGTTTTCCACGCTGCGCTGGGTCTGGGCGGCCCAGTAGCGGTCGGCCGGAACCCGGACGTCGCCCATGGAGTCATGTTCGATACGATAGGTCATGATGCGTACACTCCTCTTTTCTGCCAGATTCGATCTGTCTCTGCGCTACATCCCGCACGGCGTGTCCGCCGTGTCCGAAGCAGGTAAAATCTCCGTCACTTCAAGCAGGTCTCCGCTGACCCGGAACCGGATCTCCATACCGGCAAAGCCCATCCCGTAAACCCGCGAGGGATCCTGCTGATAGCGCGGCCGGGGATCATGGGAAAGCACCGCCAGGAGGCCCGCCCGCTTTTCTTCCGGGACGCGGGCCAGGAGCGCCTCGGAAACTTCCACCTGCAGCAGCTTTCCGGGATCCGGCGCAAAGCCGCCCACGGCGTCCGGAATGCTGTCGGCGTAGGGGAGATAGGGCTTGATGTCATAGATGGGGGTGCCGTCGACCATATCCGCGCCGGCAACCAGCAGCGTCGGCCCCAGCTCCTCCTGCTGCCGGATCCCGAGAAGCCGGACACAGGAGAGTCCCAGCCCGTTGGGCCGGAAAGGCGACCGGGTGGCGAAAACCCCCATCCGCACGTTCCCGCCGAGACGGGGCGGGCGCACGGTAGGGGACCAGTCCCGGCCCTCATTCTCCGAAAAGCCCCAGATCAGCCACAGATGGGAAAAGCCCTCCAGCCCGCGCAGCGCCTCTTCCCGGCGGAAATCCGGCTCAAAAACCACCGTGCCGGTGAGATCCTCGGAGAGCAGAGACTGCCGGGGGATCCCGAATTTTGTCGGAAAGTCGGTTCGAATGCGGGCAATCGGCCGGATCAGCAGTTCATGGGACATGGGAGCGCCTCCTCTGGTCTGTGTTCTCCCGCTGCGGCTGCGGGAGCAGGGGTCCGGAAATTTATTGTAGTAAGATCCGGCCGCTTTGTCAAACGGAATCCGGCCGGATTTTTACCCGGGAACCCCCTCGGGGGCTTGTGAAATGTGCATTTTATGTTATACTTTTTCTGTCCGGATCCGTACCGGAAAGACGGAAAAGAAGGAGAGAGAACCGAATGGAACGCACTGCATACTACGACCTGCTGCTCGAAGGGCTTCCGCGGGATCTCTCCGTTCAGCGGCTGGTTCACGGCGTCTCCTGGACGGCGGCCGTACTCAGCGACGGCCGGTGCGGCGTGGCGATGCATACGGAGGGGGACGGTATTCCGAGGATGTTTCCCGGGCTGGAGAGCCTTCCGGCTGCGGAGGCGGGAAAGGCGATGCTCTCCTGGAACCTGGAAGAGGCCAGCGAAGCGTTCGCGGTCGTCAACGCCTTTTACAACACCCCGGACCGCGCCTGCGCGAACCGGGATGTCAGGACGCTGGACGGCATCCGGATCGAGGGCCGGACCGTCGGGATGATCGGCCGGATGCTCGGCCACAGCAACATGACGGCGGAGCTGTTTTCCCCGGCGAAGAAGCTCTATATCTCCGACCGGGAGAACAAACCGGACACCTATCCGGACAGCGCGGCTGAGTTTTTCCTGCCGGAGTGCGATCTGGTAATCATCACGGGGAGCGCGGCCATCAACAAGACGCTGCCCCGGCTGCTGGAACTGAGCCGGAATGCGGAAGTCGTGCTGTGCGGACCGAGCGTGAGCTGCTGCGACGGGCTGCTGGAGCTCGGGATCAGCCGCCTGAACGGCCGCGTCATCACGGAGCCGGAGCCCATGCTCCGGGCGATCCCGGAAAAGAGAATGTCGGTCAACGCGTGGTCCCTGCCGTTTCAGCTGCCATAGCGGGAACGGCCGCGGCCCATACCAGAAGGAGGAGATCAGGATGTTATCAAAACGAAGAATCCTGCTGATCGCGACAGGCGGGACGATCGCGTCTCAGCTGACGGCTCACGGTCTGACCCCGGAGCTCAACGCGGAG
>ONXY01000378.1 GCA_900321945.1 uncultured Eubacteriales bacterium
CCCGCGGCGATGAGGAAGTCCCGGGCCGGGTTCAGGATCACGCTGCCGTCCCTGTAAAGCCCCACTGGCACGGCGCGGTCCAGCCGCAGCGCGGCCTCGCCGAAGGAGAGCCCCGCGGCCGCCGGGAGAGAGACGAGGAAGAACTCGTTTCCGTCAAAGTTGAACACCTCGCGGAAGGTCTCCGACAGGCCCGTCTGGGTGCAGGAATGGGCGATCATCTTCGCGAGGGTGTCATTGGTCTGCAGCGCGGTGATGCCGTGCTTCTCCGCAAGGGTGGGCGGCAGGCGGTATTCGCGCTTCGAAATGATCGCGTTGATGCGCACGGGACAGGCCTTCTGTTCCGCCAGCACGCTGACGGCCAGCAGCGCCTTGACCGTCCGGACGTCGTCCGTGGGGCTGACGATCACAGTCCGGCAGGTCTCGACAGAGCATTTCTCCAGATCTGCCGGGTCGGTGATGTCGGCGGTGCGGCAGACGATGCGGACGTTCCGGGGGATCTCAACGTTGTCCCGGACGGCCTGCTCCATCTCCTCCCGCTCCAGCTCGTCGGCGATGACGATGCAGGTCGGAGCCGAGCCCGCCGCCAGGACCAGCTGGCGGAGCAGGGTGTATTCGCCTGCGTAAAAGCCCAGGACGACGATGTGGTCCGATTCCAGCACGCGGGAATTGCCCTTCCGGAGCTCGATGATCTTTTCCTCGATCGTGCTGGTAATGATACCGATGAGGACGCTGGTGAACAGCAGCCCGGCGATGGCCACGATCGCCATGAGGATCAGATAGCCGAGCTCGCCGTCCTCATAGGAGGGCATCCAGGCGTTGATGATCGTCGCAATGCTGTCCCAGAAGACGGATCCGGCGTCGCTCTCGCCGTTGAAGTGAAACAGCACGATCAGCCCGGCGATGATCGCCGCAAGGAGGATCGACGCCAGCACGAGGGATCGGATCAGACCCAGAGAGCCCCGGGCCATGCGGTTGTCGAACCAGTAGGTGAAGCGTTCCTTCAGCGTGAAGGCCTTCCGGTCCGGTCTTGCGGGGTGTTTGTTCATGGTCATCCCATCTTTCTTTCGGTGTGAAGGGGCATGCGGTTCAGATACGGACGCGGTTGGTTTTCCAGCGGCCGGTGAGGATGAAGGCCGTGCAGATCAGCAGAGAGGCCGCCGGGGCAAAGGGATAGGCCCAGCCGACGCCCACGAAGCCCATGCCCAGGGTAACGCTGAACAGCCGCGCCAGGGAATAGCGTACGACGAAGGCGCTGACCATCGCGCAGGACAGCGTTACCAGCGTATGGCCGGCGCCGGTGAGCAGGCCCATCATGCAGAACATCACGGATTCCAGCACAAAGCTCAGCGCCAGGGCCTTCAGATAAGGCGCGCCGGCAGCCAGCACCGGCGGCTCCGAAGTGAACAGCCGCAGCATCAGCTCGGGCCAGAGCAGCGACAGGAGGAAGAAAATCAGACTGACCGGCAGGGCATAGAGGATGCCGATGCCCATGCCCCGCAGAGCGCGCTCCGGCGCCCCCGCGCCGATGTTCTGTCCCGTGACCGTGATGATCGCGCTCATCATGGCCTTGCTGGCCAGCACGGCGAGGCTCCCGAGCCGGGCCACGGCCCCCGCCGCGGCGGAGGCGTAGACGCCGAAGAGGTTCACGACCCCCGCGATCAGCAGGAAGGACAGCTCCGTCAGCGTGAACTGGATGGACTGGGGCAGGCCGATCTTCAGCAGCAGCGAGAGCTTCGCGCCGTCAAAACGGAATCTGCCCTGCCGCTCCCCGAGAAAGGGGTGCCGCCGCCGGGACAGGGGAAAGATCAGCAGGCAGCAGAGCAGCTGGGAAAAGGCCGTCGCCGCCGCAGCGCCGCCGGCGCCGAGCCGCATCACGCCCACCAGCAGCAGATCCAGCACCAGATTGACCACGGAGCTGACCGCGACCAGCAGCAGCGGCGTTCGGGAATCGCCGAGGCCCCGCAGCACGCCGCCCATCAGGTTGTAGAGATAGATGCACACCGTCCCTGCCATGCAGATGCGCAGATAGCTGACCGCCTGGGCATAGGATTCCGGCGGGGTGTTCAGCGCGGTGAGCAGGGGCTTCGTGAAAAGCCAGGCCAGCGCCGTCAGCACCAGGGCGATCAGCGCGAACACCAGCTCCATCGTCCGCAGCATCTGCGCGATCTCCTGCCGCCGGCCTCCGCCCACGAGCTGGGACGAGAGCACCGAGGCGGCGTTGGCGATGCCCATGACGATGCACAGCGCCACCATCGTCACCTGGCCGCCGATGCTCACGGCGGAAAGCCCCGCCGAGCCGGCGAAACGCCCGACGATGATCATGTCGACGATGTTGTAGACCGCCTGCAGCAAATTCGAGGCG
>ONXY01000005.1 GCA_900321945.1 uncultured Eubacteriales bacterium
CACGGCGGAAAAGCCATCCAGCTCCGGCATCATCACGTCCATGATGATCAGGTCGTATTTCTTCTCCCGGCATTTCTCCACGGCCTGCATGCCGTTCTCCGCCTCCTCGGTCTCAAATCCCTCGAAGGCGGCGTATTTGGAAATCAGGGCCCGGATCCGGGCCTCGTCGTCCACGATCAGCAGCGTCATCTTCTCCATGTCTCCCTTTTCCCGTTTTCCCTCTCCGGGTTCAGTATACTGTCTTTCCCCGGGGAAAACAAGACCTCCTCCGCCGCGTCCATTGTCGCTCTCCCGTGTGAACGCTGTCTGAAGGCGTGCTGAAAAAAGCAGGAAAAAACCTTGTCATCCGCGGAAAAACAGGGTATATTGGTATGCGGTTCCCGACTATGACCTGAAAGAGGTGACTCACTCATGGGCGAGTATGTGCTCACGACCTCCTCCACCGCGGATCTGGACAAGGCGTATTTTGAGAAGATCCGGGTGCCCTATATCTGCTTCCATTTCGAGCTGGGCGGCCAGACCTATCTGGACGATCTGTGGACCTCGATGGATCCGCATACCTTCTATCAGCGGATGCTCAACGGCGAGGACAGCCGCACCAGCCAGATCAATATGACCGAGTATATCGATTTCTGGCGTCCCTTCCTGCAGGAGGGCAAGGACCTGCTGCATCTGACGCTTTCCTCCGGCATCTCCGGCACGATCAACTCAGCCCGCGCGGCCGCGGAGGAGCTGCGCCGGGAGTTCCCGGAGCGGGAGATTCTCGTCGTGGATTCCATGGCCGCCTCCTCCGGCTTCGGCCTGCTGATCGACACCCTCGCGGAGCTGCGGGATCAGGGGTATTCCCTGAAGGAGCTCTATCATTTCGCCGAGGAGAACAAGCTGCACCTGCATCACTGGTTCTTCTCCTCCGACCTGACCTTCTTCATCCGCGGCGGCCGCGTCAGCAAGACCGCCGGCTTCTTCGGCAAGATGCTGAACATCTGCCCCCTCCTGAACGTGGACTATCAGGGCCGCCTGATTCCCCGGGACAAGATCCGGACGAAGAAAAAGGTGATCAAAGAAATCGTCTCCCGCATGGAGGAGCACGCCGAAAACGGATATGATTACGCGAAGAAGTGCTTCATCTCCTATTCCGACTGTCTGGAGGACGCGCAGGCCGTCGCCGCGCTGGTGGAGGAGAAGTTCCCGCGCCTGAACGGGAAGGTTCATCTCTTCCCCATCGGCTCCACCATCGGCGCCCATACCGGCCCCGGCACCGTCGCGCTCTTCTTCTGGGGCGATCTGCGGAACAACTGAGGTGCGGAATGAAATCCATCAGCAAGTTCCTTTCCTCCGAGCTCTGCTTTTTCCTTCTCCTTCCCTGCTCCGCCCCCGCGGAAGCGGAGGAGGACGATCTGATCATCGAGGAGATCATTGAGGAGGCGGGTCCGGACGCCCCGGTCTACGGGGAGGCGGAATGGACCTTCCCGGTCGCCCTGGAGGATCTGGATCCCGGCCTGATCCGTCTGGCCAACAAGCATTATCTCCTCCCCTCCGATTTCGTTCCGGAGAACCTCGTCAAGGTTCCCTCCAAGCCTTCCAAAGGCGGCATCTACTGGGCCGTCCAGCCGAAGGAGGGCCAGCTCCTGCGGAAGGAAGCCGCGGACGCCCTGTGCGAGATGAACGCCGCCATCCGGGAGGAAGCGAAGGAAAACGGATACCGGGCGCTGTATCTGAAGAGCGCCTACCGTTCATACAGAACCCAGAAAACCATGTACAACAACCGGCTGGAAAAGAATCACGGCAAAGACGACGGATGGGTCTCGAAGCCCGGCGCCAGCGACCACCAGACCGGCCTCGGCTGCGACGTGGTGCCCGCGAACTGGAAAGACAAGGCCATGAACGACAAGATGATGAAGGAGCCGGAGTGTCAGTGGATGGCTGAGCACTGCGCGGAATACGGCTTCATCATCCGCTACCCCGACGGCAAGCAGGACATTACCGAGATCAACACCGAGCCCTGGCACCTGCGCTACGTCGGAAAGGCGGCCGCCGCCTACATCATGGACAACGGCCTCTGCCTGGAGGAGTTCAACGAACAGCTGCAGGCGGCCATTCAGGACTTCCTGGATCTCGGCGGCGATCCCGCCCTGGTTCAGCCCTTCATCCAGACCCCCACGGATTCGTGACGGAACGCAGCGGGGCCCGGGATCATCGCATGATCCCGGGCCCCGCTTTTTTGTCTTACAGCACC
>ONXY01000007.1 GCA_900321945.1 uncultured Eubacteriales bacterium
CCGGCGACCATGCGCAGGGTGGTGGACTTTCCGCAGCCGGAGGGTCCGACCAGAACGATGAATTCCTTGTCTTCAATGTCCAGGGTGAAGTCGCTGACGGCGGTCACGTTTCCGGAGTAGATCTTGTAAATATGCTGCAGGGATACGCTTGCCATATGTGTTTCCTCCTCGGTAATCAGGCTCGGAGCCCTTTGATGGCTAAGATTATATCGGAAGACGCGCGGAAATGGAAGCGTCATTTTGACTATTTTGCTTAATCGCTTTTGTGCAATATGCACAAAATTTCGAAAGCTCCGTCCGCCGCGGGCCTTGTTCCCGCCGGTATTGAAATCCGGCCGGTTTTCCTATAAAATACCGGTATGTCAGGGCTTGCCGGGCAGCCGGCCGGCAGGGCGCCCGAAAGGAGAATAAAAAAATGCGTCGTTTCTCAGCGTACCTTTCCCTCCTGCTTGCCCTGGTCTTTCTCCCCTTCCCGGCCGGAACGGAGAATCCGGCGCGGAAGCTGACCCTGATGATCTACATGTGCGGCAGCAATCTTGAATCCCTGTACGGATCCGCCTCCGCGGATTATCTGGAAATGACCCGCGCGGCGGTCGGTCCGGACGTCTCCGTCCTCGTCATGATGGGCGGAACCTCCGGATGGAGAATGGGGCTGAGCGCGGACGGCACCGCCGTCATGGAGATCGGCCGCCGGGGCGGCCGCATGGTGAAATCTCTGGAAAAGATGAACATGGGGGACGGCGGAACCCTCTCCGCCTTTCTGCGCTTCGGCAGGGAGTACGCCCCGGCGGAGGAATACGCCCTGATCCTCTGGGATCACGGCGGCGGACCCCTGGACGGAATCTGCTGGGACGAACAGTACGGGGCGGATCATCTGAGCGTGCTGGAACTGACGGACGCCCTGGACGCCTGCGGCTTCCGGGAAAAACGGCTCGGCTGGATCGGCTTCGACGCGTGCCTGATGAGTTCCATGGAGGTGGCCTCCGCCCTGTCCCCCTATGCGGATTACCTGATCTCCTCCCAGGCGGAGGAGCCCGTCTCCGGATGGAATTACGCGTTTCTGCGGGGGCTGGGGCAGGACGCTTCCCCGGCTGAAACGGGACGCAGGATTGTGGACGCCTATTTTGAGGCGGACCCGGACGCCCCCTGGGATCTGACTCTTTCCTGCCTCGACCTTTCCGCCGTAGGCGCCGTGTCAGACCTGATCGACAGCTTTTTCGCCGATCTCGCCGGCAGCCTGACCGCGGACACCTTCGCGGACATATCCCGGCTCCGGCTTCACGCCACGGGATTCGGAAGAGCCGCGGAAATCGAACCCGGACAGAGCGGATATGATCTGGTGGATCTGGTCTCCCTGGTGGAAAGCTACGCCCCCAGGAGTCCCGGAAAAGCGGCGCGGGTGACCGAAGCGGTTCGGCGGGCCGTCGTTTACCAGCGTTCCACGCTGGCGCGGAGCTGCGGCATGTCGGTCTATCATCCCTGGCGGAACCGGGACAAATTCAGCAGCGCGTGGCGCGACGCCTATCCGGCGCTCGGTTTCAGCGGGGAATACACGCGTTATGTGGATTTCTACGGCAGCATCATGGCGGGGGACGCTCTGGCGCGGTGGGACGGGATGAACCGGATTTCCGCCTGGACCGACGCGGACGGCCGGACCTCCCGGATCTCCGCGGAGCTGACCCCGGAGCAGGCGGAGAACCTGGCCGGCGCCCGGCTGGTGATTCTGGCGCGGAATCTTTACGACGACGCCGACGAGTCCTACAGCCTGGTCTACCGTTCTCAGGAAGCGGAACAGGAAGGCGCCCGCCTGCTGGCGGCCTACGACGGGCTTCATCTGCAGGCGATGGATATATCCGGTTTCACTTCCCTGACCGGGTCCCTGTCCTACCGCGTTTCGGAGGAGGGCACGTATCTTCTTCCCCTCCTGCCCTTCGACGCGGAATACGTCACGGAGGACGTCCCTCTCTGGGCGGAGTACGTTCCGGATGAGGGAAACCGGCTCCGCCTGAAGAATTACCTGGTCTTCGACGAAATGACGCAGACCTGGTCCTCCCGGACCGGCGTGGATCTGAGCCGGTACGCCGGAATCGTATTCCGGAACGAGTACCGCGTTCCGACGGCGAACGCCCGGGGAGAAACGCTGTCCTTCGATCAGTGGGCTGAGGATTCCCACACGGATACCCACATGAAGTCCATTTACGCCGCCAAAGGCACGGACTTCAGCCTCGTTTTCAGCAGGAGCGGCCTGCTGCGGGCGGAATCGCTGTACGCGGCCTTTGAAATCACCGACGCCCAGGGTTACCGGTACATGACCGGAATGGTGCCCCTTGACGGAAGCGGCGCAAAGGAGCACGCGTTCACCCTGCGCGTTCCGGATGAATCCGTGCCGCCGGAGGAGAGACCCCTTCAGATGAAGTGCCGGCTGTTCGAGCTTCCCTCCGCCGGCGGGTACGAGTCCCGCGTCCTGCTCAACGTTTCGCTGCGGAACGCCTCCTCCCGGGACATGGTCTTCATGGTCCGCGACGTGCGGCTCAACGGAACCTCCTGCGGCGCGTCCGCGTATTCGTCCCAGGGAACCGGAGGGCTGATTTATTCGGGACTCCGGGCCCTGGCTCCGGGGGAGACCGGCTCCGCCGGCCTGACCCTGAGATACGACGAGATCAGTCCGCTGATTCCGGACGTGTCGCTGCGGGAGATCAGTTTCCGGCTCACCGTGTTTGAAGACCCGGACAGCGCGGACATGTCGGGATATGAGGTGCCATGCGTTCTGGAGACGGACGTCCCGCTGTCCTCCTTCTGTCCGGAAGCCGACGTGCTGCCCCCCTCCTGGCTGGCGGAACCCGGGTGGAAGGCGGACGGTCCCGGAGAGGATTCCGGAAAAGCGCTGATTGAGCGGGACGGATTCCGGATTTCCCTGCGGGGGCTGTATCTGTACCGGGAGAATATGATCCTTCACCTGCGTTATGAAAACGGTTCGGACAGGGACCTCCGGTTCTTCCTCGGCAGCGCCCTGGTGAACGGGCGGGAGGCTTCCGTCGGCCGGACCCGGCAGACGGAGATCGTCGCCCGGGACAGGCGCGTCGCCACATACGGGCTGGATCTTCCCCTCTGGAATCCGCCTTCGGGCGTGGATCAGACGCTCGGCCGGGGAGAGTCCATGGACAGTTATGTGACCGTCAGACCGGAAGAAGAGGATCCGGCCGGGCTGCGGACCGTTTCCTTCCGGGCCCTCCTCTTCGACCCGGAGACCACGGACTGCGTTCTTTTCAGCGGCGCGTCCGTTTCCCTCCCGGAGCCGGTCCGGCTTTCGGAGGATACGGCGGCCGCGGTTCCGGCATCCGGATGCGTCGTTTCTCCGGGGGAGCCGCTTCCGGCGGAAGCGGAGACTTCTCTGCCGCAGGAAGTTGTGCAGGATGTTCCGGATTTCTCCCCCCGTCTCCTGTCGGTCCGGGATTCCGAAGGGGAAACCGTCGCCGACGGGTTTTACGTTCTGTTCCGGCGGGTTTCCTCCGACGCGGAGCTGGCCGCCATGAACATTATGAA
>ONXY01000227.1 GCA_900321945.1 uncultured Eubacteriales bacterium
AAAACGGTTTGTCAGGCGAAGCGGAACGTTTCGGCGCGCCGTACGCGCCGGCATGTGAAGCGCTGAAGAAAACGGAAAAAGGAAAAAAGGGAGAAGAGAAGGAACGACGGTCCGCGGCTGCACGGCGAAGGGCGGAAAAGGCGGCGGGGTCAGCCGCAGAACAGGAGAAGCAAAGGGATGAACGAAAACACAAGCCGGGACAGGGTGATTATCCGCACCAGCATAACCGGAATCGCGGCCAATATATTTCTGGCGGCCTTTAAGGCGGCCGTCGGACTGACCGCTCACTCCATCGCCATCGTGATGGACGCGGTGAACAATCTTTCGGACGCGGCAAGCTCAGTCATAACGATCGTCGGAACGAAGCTTGCCGGGAAAGAACCGGACAGGAAGCATCCCTTCGGTTACGGCCGGATCGAATACCTGAGCGCGATGGTGATCTCGCTGCTGGTGCTGTACGCGGGCATTACCGCCTTTACGGAATCCGTAAGGAAGATCATCCATCCGGATACGCCCGACTACTCTGCGGCGGCGCTGATTATTGTGGCCGCGGCGGTCGTGGTCAAGATTATCCTGGGCAGATATGTAAAGCGCGTCGGGGAGACGGTTCATTCCGATTCGCTGGTCAACTCCGGAGAGGACGCGGTTCTGGACTCGGTGATTTCCGCGTCGACGCTGGCGGCGGCCGGTATCTATCTTCTTTTCCACGTTTCCGTGGAGGCGTGGCTGGGCGCGGTGATCGCGGCGGTGATCATCAAATCCGGATTCGGGATGCTTGGGGAAACGCTGTCCAAAATACTCGGGGAGAGGGCCGACGCGCAGCTTGCGAGAGACATTAAGGCGACCATTGTCAGCCATCCGGAGATCAGCGGCGCCTACGATCTGGTCCTTCACAATTACGGACCGGATTCCTATAACGGGTCCGTTCATATCGAGGTTCCCGACACGCTGTCCGCGGACGATCTGGACAGGCTCATCCGGAAAATCAGCGCCGACGTGTATCGGAAGCACGACGTGATCCTCACGGCTGTCGGGGTGTATTCCTGCAACACGAAGGATCCCGACGCGGCAGCCGCAAGAGAAAACGTGGCCGGAATCGTGGCGGAAAGCCCGCATGTTCTTCAGATGCACGGTTTCTACCTGGACCGGGCGGAAAAAACGATCCGGTTCGATATCGTCGTCAGCTTTGACGCGAAGGACCGCAGACAGGTTTACCGGGAGGTCTGCGAACGCGTGCAGAAGGCGTACCCGGATTACAGACTGCAGGTCGCCATGGATACGGACTTCAGCGAGGAAAGCGGAACATAAAGGCAGGACGGACAGGCATTGTTATGAAGTACGGGGAAACCGCCGGATACTCCGCCCGGCAGACCGGGAGCCGGATCCGTTATTTCCGCGCCACGACAATCGGCTGATAGAAACCGGTTTCCTCCGGAAACATCCAGACCGCTTCGCTGCAGCCGCCGGAGAGGAGCAGTTTTTTCAGTTCGTCCCTGCGGACCGCCCTGTACATGCAGTCGAATCTGCTGACCTGAAGATCTCCCTCGTCTTCGATGATGTACTGGGTCAGCCTGTATTTCTCATCTTCCCAGATCCAGGTCTGAAAAGAAACCCTCTGCCCTTTTTCCGTTCTGTGAACATAGGGGAGAGAACAGGATGGCCGGTCTGCCAGCAGCCGGTCGTAATCCCGGATACTTGCCACAAAGATGCCACCCGGCCTGATCCGGCCGACAATACTCCCGACGGCCGCTTTCAGGTCGCCGGCCGTCAGCATATGGGGAAGGGCGTTGTCCATCGCGATGACGATGTCAAACTGCTCCGGGAAAACCTCCGACAGGGCGCGGAAGTCGGCGCGCCGGAAGAGGATCTCCACGCCTTTTTTCCGCGCGCGTTCCCCTGCTTCCGACAACGCTCCCCCGCTGATGTCCGAAGCGGTTACACGATATCCGCGGGCCGCCAGCCCGACGGCCTGGGTTCCGATCCCGCAGGCGCAGTCGAGTATGCGCGCCGAAGGGCCGAAACCGTAATCGTGAAAAATGCGGTGCAGAATCCCGGCCTGTTCTTCGGCCGCGGCCTGCCAGTCGGAGAACAGCCTGTCGTATCGGGAGGCCAGACGATCATAAAACGACTGCACGATATCCATTCCGTTTCCTTCCTCTCCGATCCCGGCGGACGCCTGTTTCAGCAGTCCGCGTTCAATCCGGTCATATCAGTGATATTCGCCGGTGCGGACAATGATCCTTCCGGCGGAGGATCCTGAGCGCCGGCGGGTTTTCCGGGGCCGCGCCCGCAGCCGGCCTGAATCCGCCGGTCCTGTAATATCGTCAGGCTGCGGCGCGGAATACGCCATGAAGAAAAAGAGAACGGGGAGGAGGATGCAGATGGACGGCGCAGCGGTCATCCGCAGACACATCATCTTTTCCGGACGCGTCCAGGGCGTCGGGTTCCGCTGGCGGGCGGCCGGCGCCGCGGAGGCGAACGGCTGCACCGGATGGGTGCGCAACGACCGGACCGGAACGGTTTCCATGGAGATCCAGGGGACGGAGCGGCAGATCGGTCAGGTGATTTCAGCCTTAGAGAAGGGCCGGTTTATCCGGATTGAGAATATGACCAGCCGGCCGGTTCCCGTGGATCCGGAAGAAAGATGTTTTCGGGAGGAATGGGATTAGGGACGGCCGCGGAACGGGGGGAGGACTGTCGTGAATCTGACGATCCGCAGGATGAGGGAACAGGATCTGGAGCCGCTGCACGCGCTTCTGTCGGATCCTGAAACGATGCGGTTCCTGGAGCCGCCGTACACCAGGGAGCAGACCGAGGCGTTTCTTCGGGCGGGAATGTCTGAAAAACCGCCGGTTTACACCGCGGAGGCGGACGGAACTTTCATCGGATACGTGATCTTTCATGCCTATGAGGAGGATACGACCGAGCTGGGATGGGTGCTGCTTCCGGAATACCGGGGCAGGGGATATGCCTCCGCCCTGACGGAACAGATGATCCGGAAAGCCGCGGAGGAAGGGAAAAAGCCGGTTATCGAATGCGATCCGGAACAGAAGATTTCCGCGCATATCGCGATGAAGTCGGGACTCGTACGGGCCGAAAGCCGGGACGGACTGGACGTATACCGGCTGCCCGAACGCGAAGGGAAAAGGAGAAACCTGTGAACAGGGCCGTGCGCGTCCCGGCCGCGACGGCGGAATCTTCATCCTGCCCGGCGGCTGAAACAGAAAACCGGTCTTTTCAGAGCCGCTCTCTTCTGATATACTGCGGATAAGACAGAAAAAAACCGGGCGGACCGCAGAACCCGCGTTTTTCATATACTGCCGGGGAAAGTCCGGCGCGGACGGTCCGCCGAAACGCGGCGGAGACGGGGACAAAGGAGGAGAATCATGAGCGGTCAGCTCTTTCAGACGGTATCCGGACTGGGCCACGCGGCGGTCCGCACGCGCAGCATTTCGGACAGCCTGCGGTACTACACCGGGGTTCTCGGCCTGCGGGAAGCCTTCCGCATGTACGGCGGGGACGGCAGCCTCGGAACGGTTTACCTGTATATCGCGCCGGGACAGTTTCTGGAGCTTTTTTCCCGCGGAACCCGGGAAGGAGCCGACGGCCCCGACGTGATCGGAATATGCCATCTCTGCCTGACGACCACGGATATCCGCCGGTCCTATGAGGCGGTCAGAGACGCGGGAGGGCCGCTGGATTCCGAACTCAAAAGAGGAAAATCCATGTGCCGGATGTTCTGGACCCACGATCCGGACGGAACACGGATCGAGATCATGGAAACGCCGCCCGAATCGCTGCAGGCACAGGCAGACAGGCGGTTTGAGGCGGAAGCGCGGGCGGAGAACCGGTAATACGGCGCCGCTTCGTCCGGGTATTCAGGCTTTTTGACGAAAGGAGAAATCATCATGAAAAGAACACTGTGCGGCATCCTGTCCCTTTCGATGCTCCTGCTTGGCTGCGGCGCCGTTCCGGCCGAAGGCGCGGACTCCGGGCACCGGCTTCTGTATCAGGGTCACGGAAGCATCAGGATCGTTACGGCAGAGGGAAAAGTGATCTATATCGATCCCTATGCCGGAGACGGATACGATCTTCCGGCGGATCTGATTCTCGTTTCCCACGGCCATCAGGACCACAACGCGGTCGGTCTGATCGGGAGCCGGAACGAAGACTGCCGGATCATTTACAACACGGACGCGCTGGCCGGCGGAGAATACAAAAAATACGACCTGGGGTACGCGACAGTGGAGGCGGTGCAGGCCGGAAACAACCGCAACCACGACATCAGGGTCTGCGTGGGCTGGCTGATCACGCTTTCCGGCGGGGTTTCCGTATACGCTACCGGCGATACTTCCACGACGGATCAGATGGCGGAGCTGGCGGACCGCGATATTCATTACGCGTTCTTTGTGTGCGACGGCCGGTACAACATGGACGTGGACGAGGCGGCCGCCTGCGCGAAGCTGGTGAACGCCCGGCACAGCATTCCCTATCACATGGCTCCCGGCGCGCTGTTCGATCAGAAACGCGCGGAAGCGTTCGACGCTCCGAACCGGATGATTGTTCCGGCCGGGGAGGAGATCGTTCTGGAATAGGGAAAGCCCGGCAGTACGGGAAAACCGCGAACGGATAGAAAGAACCGGAAGGAGAATCAGAGACCATGCTGAGCATCGGAACCGCCGCGCCGGCGTTCGCTCTGCCGGATCAGAACGGACAGCTTCGCTCGCTCGCTGAATTCAGCAGGCAACGCGTAATTCTGTATTTCTATTCCAAAGACATGACGTCCGGCTGCGCGAAGCAGGCCTGCGGATTCGCGGAGCTGTATCCGCGGTTCCGGGAGAAGAACGCCGTGGTAATCGGCGTCAGCAGGGACAGTACGGCCAGCCATAAGAAATTTGAGGAGAAATACGGCCTGCCGTTTATCCTGCTTTCCGATCCGGAGCTGAACGTCATCCGGGCGTACGACGTCTGGAAGGAAAAAATGAATTACGGAAAGCCGGTCATGGGCGTCGTGCGCACGACCTATCTGATTGAGGACGGCGTCATTGTCAAAGCCTTCGGAAAAGTAAAGGCCGCGGATAATCCGCCGCAGATGCTGAAGGAGCTGGGATAACCGGAAAGGATTCCGTACCGTCTCCGGGGCAGAACAAAGGCCGCGCGGGCGTCCGCCGGCGCGGCCTGAAAACGGTCTCCGTTATTATGTATCCAGTCTGGAGGAAGCGTCCTTCAGAAGCGCGATGACGGGCAGGTGCTGGGGACACACGCTCTCGCACTGCCCGCAGCCGATACATTCGGAAGCGCGGCCGAATCCCTGACCGATCAGGCCGCCGTAGAACGCCTTGGGCCGGAAGACATCCCCGTAGAGGGTCATCGTGTTCACAGCCCGGAATACGTCCGGAATCGCGATATGCATCGGGCATCCGGGCGTGCAGTAGCGGCAGGAGGTGCAGCCGATCCGGGGCACGTTCAGCATGATGTCCCGGACTTTGTCCACCAGTTTCCGCTCTTCATCCGTCAGAGGCTCGAAGCGCGTGAACGTCCCGATGTTGTCCGCCATCTGTTCCGCCGTGCTCATGCCGGACAGAACGGTCATCACCCCGGGCAGCGAGCCTACGAAGCGCAGCGCCCAGGAGGCGGGGGAAGCGTCCGGACGGACGGCCCTGTACATCTGTTCCAGTTCAGGCGTCAGTTTCGCGAGGGTGCCGCCCTTGACAGGCTCCATGATGATCATGGGAATTCCCCGGCTGTGAAGAATTTCATAGAGCTCTCCGGAACGTACCACCGGATTCTCCCAGTCGGCGTAATTCAGCTGAATCTGTACGAATTCGATTTCCGGATGCGCGTCCAGCACCTGGTTCAGATAAGCCGGGCTGCCGTGGAAGGAAAAGCCGAAATGCCGGATTTTCCCCTCCGCTTTTTTCCGCATTCCCCAGCTGAAGCAGTTGAGCTTTTCATAGGTTTCCCCGTTGCCGCCGTCCTCGATGGAATGCAGCAGATAGAAATCAAAGTAATCCACGCCGCACCGTTCCAGCTGTTCGCTGAAGATCCGGTCCCGGTCTTCCGGCTGTTTCATGCACCAGGCGGGCAGCTTGGTGGCCAGCATGAAGCTTTCCCTGGGATAACGCCTGACCAGCGCCTCCCGGACTGCCCTTTCCGAATTTCCGCCGTGATAGACGTAAGCCGTATCGAAATAATTCATGCCGGCCTGCATATACGCGTCCACCATCCGGCACAGGTGTTCGTGATCAATGACACCGTCCTTTTCCGGCAGGCGCATGAGACCGAAGCCCAGCTTCGGCATTTTCTGCAGATCAATGCTCATACCGATCCCTCCCCTGTTTCTTCCGTTCGCGTTCGTCCGTTCTTACCCTTTTCAGTTTATCAGAAAAGGAGCCCGGACGCTCTTCGATTTTTGACGGGGGAAGTTTCATTTTTTGCGCGGAATACCCGCGTCCCGGACAGGCAGGGCACAGAAAAAAACCGCTCCGCGCCGGATTGAGAAAAAAACCGGGGAATGATACAATAACGGGGATCTGTACGGGAAGGGGAATAGAAATGTGCTGTCGGTTTCTCATGGAGGAGGTTCCGGAACTGCAGCCCGTTCTGGAAGCGGCAAACAGGTCGCCGCTGACGGAGAAATGGGCCGGATCCGCGAGAATCGTTACC
>ONXY01000042.1 GCA_900321945.1 uncultured Eubacteriales bacterium
CCGCTGAAATGCTATAATCTGCGGCGAGGGGGACAGCATATGAAGCGGAAAAGCAAGATGACCGCCGCGGCCGCGGGTATGGCGGTGTGGGCGGTTCTGCTCTTTGCCCTGACAGCCGCGGAGCGCGGGACGGGCGGAGGGATACGAACGGTCTGGGATGCCGCCTGGTATTCCATTGTCACGCTGACCACGGCAGGCTACGGGGATATCGTCCCCGTGACGGTGGCCGGCAGACTGATCGGCATCCTGCTGATGGTGATGAGCGTCGGCCTGTGGGCAGCGTTGATCGGGGCCGTCTGGACATCGCTGCGGGAGAGCCTGATGCCTTCCTGGCGGCTGGTGCTGGCAGAAAGAAAACAGTGGTACGTTTTTTCGGAACGGAACGAGGAATCGGAGGCGCTGGCGCGGGATCTCCTGAAGCAGAACCCGGACAGCCGGGCCGTTTTCTGCGCCGAAAGCGGCGTATCCCTCCGGACAGCCCGGTCATTCGGCCTTTCCGCTCCGATGAATATACAGGAGCTGATGGAAACGCGCGCCGCCGGGAAAGGACGGCGAACCGTATTTCTGATGAACAGGGACGGATGGGCAAACGCCTCCGCGGCCCAATCGCCGGTTTTTCGGGGTGCGGACGTATACAGCAGGGGAACGGAAGCGGAAGCGGTTCCCGGGGTGCGCTGCTTCGATCCCGCCGTACTTTGCGCAAGACAATACTGGCTCGGACGGCCTGCCGGACCGGAGGAGTCCGTATTTCTGCTCTTCGGAGACGGCGGACGGGCCCGCGCGCTGCTGTGCGAAGGACTGACGGCCTGCTGCCGCGAACCTTTTTACAGATCGGAATTTCATGTGTTCGGCGACTGGGCGGATTTCCGGAGGATGCATCCCGAACTGGACGGCGTCGTTTTCCATGAGGAATCCCGCAGCGCGGACCGGAACCTGCTGGAACGGGCGGACAGGATTATCCTGGCTGCGGAGGACGGGCGGGTCAATGCGGAAACAGCCGCCGCCATGAACCGCGCGTTTCCGCTGCGCGCGGCGGTCCATGCCGCGACCGCGCTTCCGGCGGCATGCAGCGAGCGCTTCGGCCTGCCGGAGCAGATCTATACCGGCGAACTGGTTATGAGGCAAAGCCTGGACAGGCTGGCCGCCGCGCTGCACCGGGCATACGGACGGCAGACCGGAAACGGGACGCCGTGGGACAGCCTCAGCCCTTTCCTGAAGGATTCCAACCGGGACGCGGCCGATCATCTGCTGACGAAAATCCGCCTGCTTCTGCCGGAAGAGGACATCCGCCGGGCGGACAAGGACGCATGCGGCCGGGCCGCAGCCCGTTACGCGGCTTTATCCGGGGATGAAAAAGAAAACTGCCTGCGGAATGAACACGCCCGCTGGTGCCTCTTTCATATTCTGCACAACTGGCGGTACGCGCCGGTCCGGGACGACAGCCGGAGGCTGCACCCTTGCCTGACGCCTTATGAAAACCTGTCGGAAACGGACCGGAACAAAGACGGGACCGCCTGGGAAATCATCGGCCGGATCCCGGAGGAGGCGGATCTATGACAGCGGAACCGATGGCTATGATCGTTATCCTGGCGGCTTTCTTTATCGCGGCCGTACTGTGTCTTGCCACGGATACGAGGCTCCGGGCCGGAAGCATGCGGTTCGCGGCCACGGCCGCGATTGTGATAGGCTGTCTGGCGTACGGATACGGCTACGCGACCTGTCAGGGGATGAGCCTGACGTCTCTGGTCCGCGCGATGCTGGCTTTGTGCCGTATGTTCGGCGGCGTCAACGACCTCGGAAGCATCCAGGAGGCGCCGCTGATGAAGCAGGGGGCCGTGCTGGCCGTCTTCTGGCTGGGCCATTTTCTGGCTTTCTATGTGACTGCCAGCGCGGCCATTACCACGCTGGGGGAGCGGCTGCTCCGCTCCATCCGGGTTACGCTCCTTCACAGAGGCACACTGACGGTGATCTACGGGGTGAACGACAATTCCATCAGTTACGGCCGCAGCGTGGTACGCGCCAACCGGCCGGTACTGTTTACGGACGCTTCCTGTTCAGCCAGTATGGAGGGCGAAATCAAGGCGATGGGGGCGGTGCTGGACCGGCAGCACGACGCTGTGAATCCTACGCCGGGTTTCCTGCGCCGGATCGGAATCCGCCCGGGAAAACGCCGCGTGGAGGTCGCGGCCCTGCAGCCCGAGGGCGGAGACAACCTCGCTTTCGCCCGGAGCTTCGCGCAGGCCGCACAGGCCGCCGGCGTCCATCCGGAGCAGATCAGCCTCCTTTCCCTTGGAATCGGGGAGCGCGCCGCGGAGCTGCAGGCTGCAGGTTTCGGGAGCGTTTTCGATACGGATCCCTACGACCTTACCGCACGCATGACCCTGCAGATCCATCCGCCGTGCGACATGATCACATTTGACGCGGATGGGCGGGCAGCCGAAGACTTCCATGCGGTAATCCTCGGATTCGGCCGCATGGGACGGGCTGTGCTGACGCAGCTGATTATGAACGGACAGTTCGCAGGAAGCCGTTTCCGGGCGGACGTTTTCGATCCGGGCGCGCAGAACGGCTTTATGCACGACCGGGAGCTCCTGCGCAGCTATGATATACGCTTTCACTCCGCCGCCGGATTTTCGGACGGGTTTTACAGCTTTCTGGAGGAGGAAAAGGATTCCGTACGGTGCATCGTTCTGTGCACGGGGAGCAGCCATACCAACGCGGAAATCGCGGATGATCTGGCCGAGTGGTTCCGGGAGGACGACCGCCGGCCCGTGCTGCTGCAGGTAACGCGGAACGAACTCTGCGACGCGCAGGGCCGTCCGCAGCACGTCTGGACTCAGGGCGGACCGGATATACGGAAAACGGACGCCATGGCCATGCAGGTGAACCAGCATTACTGCAAAGGGAACGGAAAGACGGCGGAGGAAAACTGGCGGGAGTGCGACTATTTCAGCCGGATGAGCTGCAGGGCCAGCGCCGATTTTTTTCCGGCGGTACTCCGCGCCGCGGGCAGAACCGAGGAACAGGTGCTTGCGGGCGACTGGCCTCCGCCGGCCGGCATCCTGGAAAACCTGTCCGTCACAGAACACCTGCGCTGGTGCGCGTTCCATCATGTGATGGGATACAGCCGGATGAGCGAAACGGTTTTTGCGGCCCGGGCCGAACGCTGGGCGAGGGAGACACGGGAGCAGGGAAAGGCTTCCATCCGCATCAACAAGGATCCGCAGCGCCGCCTGCATGCCTGCCTGATTCCCTGGGAGGAGCTGGACAGCCTTTCCGCCCGTGAGAACGCCGTTACCGGAGGACGCACGGACTATAAGGAGCTGGACCGGGAAAACGTTATCGCCGTGCGCGATATTCTGACCGCCTTACGGGACGGCAGGGAGGGATGATCATGGCGGAAGCGGGCTACGACGCTTTTATCAGCTACAGTCATAAGGATCTGCGCTGGGGCCGCTGGGTTCAGGAGCGGCTGGAGCGCTACCGCATGCCCAGGCAGATGCGGAAGGACAGCCGGGATTCCGGAAAGAAGCTGAAGGTGTTCCGCGACCAGACCGATCTCGCGGGGGTGGAACTCCAATCTTCCCTGCAGCAGGAGCTGAAAAACTCACGCCGCCTGATCGTGATCTGCTCTCCCCGCAGCGCGGCTTCCCCCTGGGTCAATGAAGAAATCCGGTATTTTAAATCCCTGGGGCGAAAGGACGATATCATTCCTTTCATTGTGGACGGAGAGCCCGAGAGCGGAAATCCGGAAACCGAGTGCTACCCGGAGGAACTGCGGAATGAGGCGGATTATCATTTCATAGGGGCGAACATCCGCGAGATCGGAAGGAACAAAGCCCTGCTGAAGGTGATTTCGGTCTGCCTCGGCGTCCGCTTCGACCGCCTGGCGGACCGGGAACAGAAGCGCCGCCGCCGGAGCGTTCTTCTTGCCGGAAGTTCGCTTTTTCTCGTCACGGCGGTATTTATCGGACTGCTGTGGCGGAATATGGTGACCGCGCAGGAAAACGAGCGGGTCGCGAAGGAGAACGGACAGCTGGTATACGACAATTACATCGCCGCAATGATGCCTTTCGTACAGGGAGGCGCCGTCACGCCGGAGGATGTGGCAAGGATCGAAGCCTCCGCGGACGCGGGAAACATGAACGCGATTTTTATGATGGGTTATATGGCCGACGCGGGCCTGTACGGAGACGGGCCGGACCCGGAGCTGGCTTTTTCCTGGTATCTGCGCGGCGCCGAGGCCGGAGATCCGGCTTGCATGGAGCACCTCGGAGGGTTCTACCTGCAGGGAAAGGGCACGGAGGCGGACCCGGAAAAAGGCTTCGGCTGGTGCATGCGCGCGGCTCAGGCCGGAAATACAGCGGCCATGTTTACGGTCGCGCTCTGCCTGGAAGACGGGACGGGAACCGGAAAGGATGAAGCCGGGGCGGTATCCTGGTACCGAAAGGCGGCGGACGGCGGCTATACGGACGCGTATGAAAAACTGGCCGGCTGCTACCTGTTCGGAACCGGGGTCGCGGCGGATCCGGAGGAGGCGTTCCGCTGGGTGAAAAAACTGGCGGAGGCGGGCGACGCGGACGGAATGGCCACCCTGGGAATCTGCTATCAGAACGGGATCGGAACGGAAGAGAATCCGAGAGAAGCGTATCTGTGGTTCAGACGCGGCGCGGAAGCGGGGGACGCCGACGGAATGTACATGACGGCCTGGTGTCTCGAAAACCATTACGGAGTCAGCAGCGAGGCGGAAGAGTGGTACCGGCGCGCCGCGGAGGCCGGACGGGAGGACGCCGGGGAGGCGCTGGAACGACTCCGCGAGAAGGAGACACCCGCGCCGTGAGGACGGCCTCCGCAGCCCGCTCCGGAAAGCGGGAAACCGCCGACTGAAAAAAGGAGGAATCCGATGATCCGGCCCATTGTTCACGACCCGCTGTTTCTGGCCAGAAAGTCCGAGCCCGCGACGGAAGCCGACCGGCAGGCCGCCGCCGACCTTCTGGACACGCTCCGCGCCAGCCTGGACCGGTGCGTGGGGATGGCCGCCAACATGATCGGCGAGCGGAAGCGGATCATCGCGTTCTGCAACGGGCCCTTTCAGACGGTCATGTTCAATCCGAGAATCACGGAAGGAAGCGGGGAATATGAAACGGAGGAAGGGTGCCTTTCCCTGCCGGGCGTGAGAAAAACAAAACGGTACCGAAGAATCACCGTCGCCTATCAGGATCAGGCGTTCCGGAAACGGACGGAAACCTTCGAAGGCTTCACCGCGCAGATCATTCAGCATGAGATCGATCACTGCGACGGTATTCTGATCTGAAAAGCCGGACCGGGCGGAACCGGCCCGCTGTTCCGGAAACCGCGCTCCCCGCGCCGGACCGGAACCAATCCGCCGTAAGGCGTGGAAAAGAGAAGGAAAGGAAAAAAGACGCGGATGAAAACGCTGTTTGCCCCCGGATGCGCGCTGAGGACATACAAGCCGCACCTGATCCGGAGAATCACGGAGTTTCTGAAGGAAAGGGAGATTATCAGCGGTGAATACACGATATGCTGCAAGACGCCTCAGCGCGTGGAAGCGGACACGGTCATGATCTGCTGCTGCCCGGGGTGCAGCCATATGTTCGGAACCGCGTTCCCCGGCGTGAAGCCGGTATCGCTGTGGAGAATCCTTCCTGAAACGGATTTTCCGTTCCCTGATTATCACGGCGAAAGAATGACGATCCACGACTCCTGCCGCGCGAGGAACCGGAATTCTTCAGAGATGCAGGATGCCGCCAGAGCGCTGTGCCGGAGAATGAACATCGAGCTGACCGAGCCGGCCCGCACACGCGAAGATTCCGTCTGCTGCGGCGGATGCGCGTCCGGTTATGAAGCCAGAAGGGAAATGGCGCTGAAAAGAGCGGCGGAATTGCCGGAGAA
>ONXY01000011.1 GCA_900321945.1 uncultured Eubacteriales bacterium
AAAAAAGTACCCGATTCATTCCGGCCCGTATCGGACCCGCTCCGGCTCTGTGAGATCCGGCCGGTCCGCCGGCGCGCTCAGATATACCGCTCGATCACGGTGTTCCATTTTCCTTTTCTGCTCCGGGATTCCGGGCCCAGGTAGCGGAAACGTCCCAGACCGCGGACGGAAACGATCTGGCCGGGCTGAGGCTCCGCGTCGGTCCGGAGACATTCCGATCCGTCCAGGAAGACCCTTCCGGCGGGGAAAAGGCTCTGAGCGTCCCCCCGGCTCAGCTGAAAAACATGAGCCACAAGGGCGTCCGTCCGCTCAGACGCGACCTGAACGACTTCGCGGCGGAGACGGAAAAGATCCCCGGCGGGAGGCGTCTCCGCCCGGAGAGCCTGTACCGGCGTTTTCCGGACGGAGGACAGATGACCGCAGATGAAATCCGCGATCCGCTCCGTACAGAAACACCAGGCTTCCTTTTCCCGCAGAATGATATCCCCCAGCAGGCTCCGCTCAAAACCCAGACTCATCAGAGACCCGAGTACGTCCCGATGCGTTATTTCCGAAGCGAACCGGACGCTGACAGGGGCGATGTTCAGGCAGACGACGGGGAAGGAGCCGGTTTCCGTCCCGGAAACGCCGAATCCGGCCATGACCCGCTCGCAGCCGTCCGCTCCGCCGAAAAGAGTCAGATCAGGCTGGGGCAGGCTCCGGCGGATCCGCTTCAGCACGGCCTGCTCGCTGAGATCCAGAAAATCCGAAAAGCAGGGAATTCCTCTGCTCCAGGAGCGTTCCGCCAGCTCCCGGAAACGTTTTTCAGCAAGCGCGTCCATCTCAGATCCCCAGAATGCGGGCGGCCTTCAGGACGGCGGTCTGAGTCTTCGCGTCGGCGATCCGGCCGGCCATGACGTCCTCCACCAGGTCCTTCAGCGGCACGGTATACACGTCCAGAAACTCGTCCGCGTCCAGATGACGTTCGCCGCGGCGAAGCTTCCGCGCCATATACATGCTGATGTACTCGTCGCAGTAGGCCGGAGCGGGGAAGAAATCCCCCAGGGGAGTCCATTCCTCCGCGGTGAAACCCGTTTCCTCCCGCAGTTCCCGCTGAATGGCGGAAAGACGGTCCTCATCCCGGCTGTCCAGCTTGCCCGCGGGAATTTCCGTCATGATCCGTCCGATCGGGTAACGGTACTGCCGCTCCAGAATGACCTCGTTGTTTTCAGTGACCGGAATGACGCAGACGGCGCCGATGTGGCGGATGATCTCCCGGCTGGCGGTTTCACCGTTCGGAAGGGATACCGTATCCTTCCGGACGTGAAGAATGAAACCGTCGAAGATATTTACGGAATCGATCTGCGTTTCCCGCAGGGTACGGAGCTCATGCTCCGTGTCAAACTGTCTCATGCCGGTCTCCTTTCATGCGGACGGAAGAAACGGCGCCGCGGGCCGCGGCGCCGTCGTATTATGCTTTGGGCTGGATGGTGGCCTTGATCCGGCGGACGCCGGCGGAGGAGGACTCTTCCTTCTGAATCTTGAAGGAGCCCAGATCCCCTGTGTTCTCCGCGTGGGGGCCGCCGCAGATCTCGAAGGAGAAATCCCCCATTTTATAGGTGCGCACCCGCTCGCCGTACTTGCTCTCGAAAAGGCCGATGGCGCCTTTCGCCTTGGCCTCCGGAACGGTCATCTCCTCGCAGACCACGGGCGCCTTCGCGTCGATGGCCTCGTTCACCAGGCGCTCCACCTCCTGAAGCTCTTCGGGCGTCATCTTCCGGCCGAAGGAGAAGTCGAAGCGCAGCCGCTCGGCGGTGATGTTGGAGCCCTTCTGGGCCACCTCGTCCCCCAGCACCTTCCGGAGGGCGGCGTGAAGCAGATGGGTCGCGGTGTGCAGGCGGGCAGTCTGCTCGCTGTGATCCGCGAGGCCGCCCTTGAACTTCTGGTCCGCGCCCTGATGGCTCAGCTCCTGATGCTTCTTAAAGCGCTCGGCGAAATCCGCCTCATCGACGGAAAGCCCCTTCTCCGCCGCCAGCTCCTTCGTCATCTCGATGGGGAAGCCGTAGGTGTCGTAAAGCTTGAAGGCGCTCCGGCCGTCCAGGACGGACAGCCCTTTCATCCGGGTCTTTACCGCGGCGACCACGGCGGCGGCGTCCCCGGCCTTCGCCGCCTCGATGACGGGCAGCAGGTCGGGAGAGGGGCGCAGGCGCTTCGATTCCGCCAGCTCCGCGGCCAGGGCGGCCGGGTTTTCCGCCGCCAGGATGCTTTCCAGCAGGGTCCGGGTCTGGCAGACGTTATTGTAAACCTTGTCGAATTCCTTTTCGCCCTGCTTCAGGGTCCGGGCGAAGCGGTCCTCCTCCAGCTTCAGCTGTTCCAGCACGAAGGCGGCGTTCCGCTCCAGCTCGGGATAGACGTCCTTGTACTGATCGACGATGACTTTCGCGATTTCCACCGTGAAGCCCTCGGGCATGCCCAGCTGCATGCCGTAGCGGACGGCCCGGCGGATCAGGCGGCGCAGGATGTACCCCTGATCGGTGTTGGAGGGACTGACGCCGCGGTCATCCCCCAGGATGAAGGTGGAGGTCCGCATGTGATCCGCGATGATGCGGAAGGCGCGGGTAACGGTTTCGTCCGTTCCGTATTCCTTTCCGCTGAGCTCGGAAATACGGGCCAGGATGCGGGCGAAGGCGTCGATTTCATACACGCTCTTCTTCCCGTTCAGGACGCAGACCGTGCGCTCCAGACCCATGCCGGTGTCCACGTTCTTTTTCGCAAGAGGCTCGTAGCGGCCTTCGGCGTTTTTGTTGTACTGCATAAAGACGTCGTTCCAGATTTCCAGATACCGGCCGCAGGAGCAGGCGGGGGAGCAGTCCGGACCGCAGGGCTCCTTATCGGTGATGATGAACATCTCCGTGTCGCTGCCGCAGGGGCCGGTGATGCCGGCGGGACCCCACCAGTTGTTCGCCTTCGGAAGGAAGAACAGATTCTCCTCCTTCACGCCGCAGGCGCGCCACAGGCTGTAGCTTTCCTCGTCCCGGGGGCAGTCCTCGTCGCCCTCGAAGACCGTGAAGGCCAGCCGGTCCTTCGGCAGGCCA
>ONXY01000191.1 GCA_900321945.1 uncultured Eubacteriales bacterium
AGTATAAGGAAGCATTCCGCCACGGACCGCCGCGCGTTTCCGGCCGAAACCGGCTGAACAACTGAAAACAACTGAAAAGCCAAAAAAATAAGGTTAAATTCCAAAGTAACTTCCGGATTTCAACTAGTAACTTCCGGAAGTGAGAAACGACAAGAAAAAGCAAGGCGAGAGAGGGGTTTCGAAAGAGAAATAGAGGCATTTCTGGTGGAAAAATACTGCCCAAAAGGATATAATCATCGTGCAACAGGTGAAAGAAGGGTACAGCAAACAAACGGGTGGAGATAGGAAAAAAGCATTTCCCACAGTAAATTCCGCCCGCTGAAAAGGTTACAGGAGCTGCATCCCGGTGCGAAATCAAAGGGAAAGGTATTACCAGAAAGTATCCCGCTGTTCATCGTTATCCGAATGGAGAATCAGATAAACAGCATACTCCCAGGAATCCCAGGGGCCATGAGAATAACCGCAGCGGATTCTGAGAGCTTTAAGGAAATTCATGGGAGAGCCGTCAGGTTCGAAGTAATGCCATGGATTTGAATCAAGATCATGACCGGCAAGGATCCAATTGAGGAATTGGGACCGCTCAATACTGGTCATGGGGACAATTTCCTCCATCTCACGGAAAGAAACCCGGTTCATCTTGTATTCATCGGAATCTTTCTGGTACTTCATTCTGCGTTGCCCTTCCTGAACACGGATCTGTTCAGAGTCACCTGTTGTGCTGGGATGGTGGTGCATCCCAGCAATTCAAGCAGATCACTTCCGTAGAAGAAGCGGAATACATCATAAGGGGATTTGTTGCCAAGACTGACACGGCTGTAGGAATTAATGTGGTTCATCATCAGGGAGATGTCAGCTTGAGTATACTGTCCCAGATCTGTACCCTTTGGAATGAAGTAGCGAATGAACTCGTGATTTCTTTCGGCGGAACCTTTCTGGTAGGGAGCCCTGGGATTGCAGAAAAAGATTCTGGTTCTGTGAACACCGGCCGGGGTAAACTCAAGGCAGGCGGGATTAGAGAACTCACTGCCGTTGTCGGCAAGGCAAAGCCTGAAGACACTGGTGAAGCGCTCATGTCCCAGCGATTGATACAGGAAGTCAAACACCTTTTCCACAGATCTGGCGTCGTTCCTGTCCCGCAGAAAGGCAAGCATCATTTCGCAATTGACGAAATGGACGGTTAGAAGGACTTTACCGCCTTTTTTACCTTCAACGGAGTCAAGCTGAATCACAGGAGTATCCGGGTTTTCCTCCATAAAGCGCTGGAAGCAGGCGTAATCTCTACCAATCCGGCAGGAACGATCGACCTTGAAAGCGGCTTTATTCCTTTTTCTGGGTTTGAAGCGGACCTTTCGGGGAAGATCCAGGTTTCTCGCAGAGATAAGACCGGCGTCAATAAGACGGTAGATGGTATTTTTACTGACCATGAGAGTGTCCCGGTTGTTGACGCAGATATTGTGGGGAGAATGTCCCTGACGGATGAGGGCAGAAACATTTTCATCCAGCGTTTTGAGTTCTTCCTCCGTGAATCCGAATCCGGAACGGGCTTCAGAAAGAAGAGTCCTGTATTCCTGCTGTGCCGTGGAAGCTTTGTAAAACGCTTTTTCGAAGTTGCATTCACGAGCAAACCCGCAGCCATTACAGACATGAGCAGACTTTTTCCTGCGGGAACAGATAATCGGTTCATAATCCGGACAATGTTGGTTACAGAGGGAGCAATTCCGGCACAGGACGTGTTTCTGCGGAGAAACACAGGGATCGCAAACAGCAGCCTTTTTACAGGAAAACTGGTGCTGACAATTGTTGTAGTTTTTCCCATAGAAACCATTCCGCTTCAGGGTGATGTGAGCTTTGACTTCCTTGGATATGGTAGTCGGATCCTTTCCGAGAGACTGTGCGATGCTGGCATAGCTCATCTTGTGATTCAAAGAGTCTTCAATGATCTTTCGATCCTCGGCAGTCAGATGTTTATTCTTTTCCATTCTCGGTACCTCCTCAAAACCGAGATGCAGCAGGAAAAGAATACCATAAAAGAGAGCTGTGGAAAGCGTGGAAAAGGGCCGTAGACTTTTCCACCCTTCCCACAGCCGGACGGCTACGGCGGCGAAGAAGACGTGCCGCTTCGCGGTATCATTGTTGTTTCCCGATGTTGCTTCCGGTTACGGTTTCCCAGACTAACTTCAGCCCCAAATCCGGAATTTACTTTGGAATTTGACGATGGTTTGAGATTTTCCGATCCGGCGCTGCCACCCCTCCGGGTCCGTGCGTATATCCTAGTGTCAGCCGGAAGAACGGCGGCGAAGAAAAAACAAACCGCGCAGCGGAGGGGGAAAGAAACATGAAGAAGATTGCAGCAGTGATTATGGCGGTCGTGATGATCGCGGCATGCGGATGCACCGCGGCCTTCGCGGCGGGGAATACGCTGACCCGGGAAGAAGCCATGCAGAGCGCGCTCGACCGTGTCGGGCTGAAAGCCGAGCAGGTGACCGTCGTCAAGGCGCGGCAGGACTGGGACGACGGACGTCAGATCTGGGAGATCGAATTTGTCTGCAACGGCGTGGAATACGAATTCGAAATCGACGCTCTCTCCGGGCGGGCCACGGAAGTCGACACGGACAACGACCGGGGCGGCTGGGGCCGCGGCCGGGACGACCGGGACGACTGGGACGACGACTGGGACGACGACTGGGACGACGACTGGGACGACGGCTGGGACGACTGGTTCGATTTCGACTGAGTCCGGACGCCGAAGGGAAATAAAAAAGGAACCGTCCGCGGCAGCGGCGGTATCCGCGGCGCGGCGGCCGCGAGGAAAATAAACGGCGCGGTTCTCCGCTTCCGGGGCAGGCTTCGGCCCGCTCCGGATTTTTCCGCTCAGGGGCCGGAAGGCTCCGGAGCCGTCCGCGGACGGCGCGACACGACCGAGTGAATCATCCGCACGGGAGGATTACAGAAAATGACGAAGCAGAGATCATCCGACTACAAACTGCTGTCCGGGCTGTTTTTCCGGCTGCTGCCGTATCAGGTGCTGCTGATTGTGATCAGCGCCGTCAACGGCATCGTGGACAGCCTGTACGCGAGCAACGTGATCGGGAAAACGGCTATGAGCGCGATCGGGCTGTTCGGGCCGCTGAACCATTTCCTGTACGCCGCGAGCATGATCCTGGTCAGCGGATCCCAGATGCTGTACGGCCGGTATCTGGCCCAGGACCGGGAAAAGATCCACGGACTGTTTTCCGTGGACGTCGTGATCTCCGCCGGCCTGTCCCTGCTGATCTCCGGGCTGCTGGCAGCCGGCGTCGTCACGGGAGCAACCCGGATTCTGGTTTCCCAGGAACCGGATCTGCAGATGCTGAACCAGTATATCCTCGGGCAGGCGATCGGGATTCCGGCGCTGGTTCTGGGGCAGCAGCTGTTCGCTTTTCTGTCGCTGGAAAACAGGACAGGACGCACAATGGCGGCCAGCATCCTCTGCTTTGCCGTCAACGGCGTTCTGGACCACCTGTTCCTGGTCATCATTCCGATGGGCACGTTCGGACTCGGCCTCAGTTCCTCCCTGGCGTCCTGGGCGTTCCTGGCCTTCATGGCGGTCTGGTATGTGTCGGGGAAATCCGAATGGAAGTTTTCCTTCCGCTCCTGCCGGTGGCAGGACGCCCTGCAGATCGCGCGGCTGGGATATCCCGGCGCCCTGTCCCGCTTCGTGGAGACGTTCCGCTGCCTGATCGTCAACTTCCTGGTGCTGCAGTATGTCGGGAGCGTCGGGCTTTCCGCCTTCGCGGCGTCGAATTCGCTGCTGGCCGTGGTCTGGGCGGTTCCGTTCGGCATGATGGCGGTGGCCAGAATGCTATTCAGCATCAGCATCGGCGAAGAGGACAGGAGATCCCTGATCGACGTGATGAGGATCGTAATGACGAAGGGAATGCTGCTGATGACCGGAATCGTCGCCCTGCTGATCCTGCTTGCGGATCCGCTGACGCGGCTGTTCTATCACGATCCTTCCGATCCCGTTTTCCAGATGACGGCGATGGGCTTCCGGATCCTGCCGCTGTGCATGCTTACGGCCGTATGGAGCCTGCATTACGCCTGCTACGCGCAGACGGCGGAGAAGAAGGCGATGTCCGTGATTCTCCCGGTGGTCGACGGCATGATCGGCGTGGTGCTCTTCAGCTTCATTCTGATTCCCCGGATGGGAATGAACGGCCTGTACGTCTCGAACGTCCTGAACGGATTCCTGTGCGCGGCCGTGATCGCGGCCGGCGCGTGGATCGGGAAGAAGCGCTTTCCCCGGACGCTGGAGGACCAGATGGCGATCCCGGAAACCTTCGGCGCGGGGGAGGACGACCGGATCGATATCACCGTGAGAAACATG
>ONXY01000104.1 GCA_900321945.1 uncultured Eubacteriales bacterium
AGATTTTGAAATACTTCTCCGCCTCCGCGAAATTCTTCTTGAACCGTCCGGTGGGCCGCAGGCACATCGTAGCGTAGTCATGGGCGGCCAGCAGGTGGTTCTGGTCCGCCGCCGTCCTCAGGTGATAGGACGCCTGGATATAATCCGGCTTCGGCGGATCCGTATGCACCCCGCGCATGTACAGCAGCCCGATCTGGTATTCGGATTCCGGGGACAGGTTTTCCATGGAGTCAAAGATGTCCAGCGCTTCCTGAAATTTGCCGTGTGCTGCCAGGAACATGGCCAGCGCCCGGTTGGACTCGTCGTCCCCCTTGTCCGCCACTTCGTGATAATAATCCAGGATCTTGTTGAAGTCATACTCGCAGCCGGCGCCGATCCGCATCAGGAACGCCCGCTCCCGGGCGGAGAAATCATCCCCCTCCGCGGCCCGGCAGTGGCACTTGTAGGCGTTCTCATAGCTCTGGACTTCCCGGGGCATCAGCCCCTGGTAATACATCCGGCCCAGGATGCTCTCCGCGTGGAAGCGCAGGTCACTGCCCGACGCCGCGACCTTCTTCAGCCAGAAGGCGGCGCCGTCATAGTCCCAGGCGGAACAGTCCGGCTTTTCCGAGGCTGCGCCGTAGAAGCACATCATCCCGACCTCGTACATGGCTTCCACGTCGCCCTCCCTGGCCTTTTGCAGCAGGGCGAGATAATCCTCCGTGACGTTGTATCCGGGGTTGCTGTTGTACGCGTCCCGGTACCTGTCCTTTCCGTCCCGCCGGGATTTCACCGCCTTCTGAAGCGCCATGAACGGAGCGATCTTGTATTCGGTAAAGAACCTGAGTCCCTCCGCCTTCCCCAGGAAGCGGATCCGCTCCGGGAAGTCCTCCAGGCTCTCCGGGAAGGTAACGCCCTCCATCAGGATGGGAACGATGTTCTTTCCCAGCTCGTGCGCCAGCAGCAGTTCCTCCCGGACCCAGTCCACGCTTTCGTCCCGCAGCAGCTTCGCCAGGCAGCTTTCGGACAGGATGATCAGGAAATCCTTGCACTCCCGCACGCCCTTCTGCAGATCCTCCGGAAAGTCGGAGGAGCGCTTCTCCTCCGGGAACCAGAACACGCTGTATCCCGCCTCCGTCAGGTCGTCATACAGACGCTTGGCAAAGTCCTCCCCGTCCTTCTTGCGGTAAGAGATAAAGATATCCTTTTTGACCGTTATTTCCTGCATTTCCGTTTCCCCTTTACTGTTCCGCGATCAGAGAAACCAGCACGTCTGCCATCTTTTCCATCGCCGGCACCGGGATCAGTTCCTTCCGCCCGTGGAAGTTGTATCCGCCGGTGGAAAGGTTCGGGCAGGGCAGTCCCATGAAGGACAGCCGCGCGCCGTCCGTTCCCCCGCGGATCGGCTGCACGACCGGCTCCACGCCGTTCGCCCGGAAGGCTTTCTTTGCCCGCTCCAGCACGGCGGGATGCTGTTCCACAATCTCCCGCATGTTCCGGTAGGAATCCCGGATCTCCACGCTGACCGTTCCCTCGCCGTAGCGCCGGTTCAGCGCCTCGCACGCGGTCCGCACCGTTTCCTTTTTCTGCTCCAGCTTCGCGTTGTCATGGTCCCGCAGGATATATTTCAGCTCCGCGTTCTCCTCGCAGCCGCTCATCCCTGTCAGGTGATAGAACCCTTCATAGCCTTCCGTGTGCTCCGGGCGCTCCCAGGCCGGCAGCATGCCCGCGAATTCCATCGCGATCAGGCTCGCGTTCTTCATCTGGTTCTTCGCGTCCCCGGGATGAATGCTGACGCCCTTCACCTTCACCAGGCAGGACGCCGCGTTGAAGCATTCGTATTCCAGCTCGCCCAGCGCACCGCCGTCCACCGTGTAGGCGAACTCCGCACCGAAGCCTTCCACGTCAAACAGGTCTGCCCCGCGGCCGATCTCCTCGTCCGGCGTGAAGGCGACGCAGATCTTTCCGTGCGCAGGCGCGTCCGGCGCCGTCATCCGCGCGCAGAGAGTCATGATTTCCGCCACGCCGGCCTTGTCGTCCGCGCCCAGCACGCTGTCCCCGGAGGTCACGATCAGCTCCTGGCCCTTCAGCCCGGCCAGGAAGTCAAACC
>ONXY01000006.1 GCA_900321945.1 uncultured Eubacteriales bacterium
GCAAGCTGACGAAGGCGCAGGCCCTCGGGATCGAGACGATCGGCGAAGAGGAGCTGCTCCGGAGAATCCGGAGCGCGGCCGGGGAAACACGGGGGTGAAGGAGAATGATTTTTTCGAATATCAGAACCTGGTTTGACAATCTTTCGAAGGATCCGCTCGGAACGCTGATTCAGATGGTCTTTTTCGCCGCCGCGCTCCTGCTGAGCCTGATTCTCCATGAAATCAGCCACGGCTACATGGCCCTGAAATGCGGGGATCCCACGGCGAAAATGATGGGGCGGCTGTCGCTGGACCCCCGGAAGCATCTGGATCCCATCGGCGCGCTGTGCATGGTGTTCCTGCGCATCGGCTGGGCGAAACCGGTCCCGATCAACTCCTACAATTTCAGGCACAGGAACCGGGACATCATCCTGGTCTCCGTCGCAGGAATCTGCACGAATCTGATTCTGTTTGTTCTCAGCACCTTCCTGTACGTTCTTTCTTTTAAATCGGACGCCGGAGCCATGAAATACGCGCAGAACTTTCTGATTTATATGATCAGTTTCAACATCTCCCTGGCGGTGTTCAATCTGCTTCCCGTTCCGCCGCTGGACGGATACCGGCTCGTGAACCAGATTTTCTTCCGGGGAGGGCTGGATATCAACCCGCAGACGATGCAGATCATTCACTACGGCTTTCTGTTCGTCTGCCTCAGCGGGGTGCTGAGCACCGCTTTCAGCAGGGTTTGCGGCTTTTTCATCAACGGAGCCATGGATTTCTTTATCAGAATTCTGTACTGAGAGGAACCGGTATCACAGATGACCATGAATTTCCGGCTGAAGGATTTCGACGGTCCGCTGGACCTGCTGCTGACCCTGATCGGGAAGGCGCAGATCGATATCCGGGAGATCTTTGTCAGCGACATTACGGATCAGTACCTGCAGGCCGTCCGGAACGCTCCGGATCTGGACATGGACGAGGCCAGCGACTTTCTGGTCATGGCGGCCACGCTGGTGGAGATCAAGAGCCGCGCCATGCTTCCCCGCCCTCCGGCTCCGGAAGAGGGGGAGGAGGATCCGGAAGCGGAGCTGATCCGCCGGCTGGAGGAATACAGGCGCTTCAGGGAGAGCGCGGAAAACCTGAGAGTCTTCGAGGAGGCGGCCCGTCAGATCTTCACCAAGCTGCCTGAGGAGATTCCGCTTCCGCCGCAGGAGACGGAACTGACCGGACTGACGCTCGAAGGGCTGACGGAGGCGCTGCGGCGTATTCTGGCGCGAAAGCCGGAGCAGCCGGAGGAAGGGGAAAACCATTACGCGGCCCGGGATATCCGGCGGGACCAGCATACGGTGCAGGACTGCATGCTGAGCATTATGAAAACCCTTCGCCGGAAGAAAAGCATGCGGTTTGAGGAGGCTTTTTCCGACGCGCCGACCCGGGAAGAGGTGGCCACGTATTTTCTGGCCGTGCTGGAGCTTCTGCGGGTCGGGAGGATGCACGTGGAACAGCGGGGCGTCTACGGGGAGATCCTGCTGATTTCCGGAAGAGCCCCCTTCGCGGAGTTTTCAGAGGAAAGCCCCGCCCGGATGCGTCCGGAGAGGAACAGCCGAAAGACGGGGAAGGACGCCCCGGAGCCTGAAGGAAGGACGGAGGAAACCGTTGGAAGGAAATGAGAAGGGACGGATCGAGGCAATCCTGTTCGTATCGGGGGACGCCGTGGAAATCCGCGACCTTGCCAGAGCCATGAACCTGGACGAAAAAACCGTTCGGAAGATTCTGAAAGAGCTGGAAAGCGAATACGACTATCAGCAGCGGGGGTTTCTGCTGAAACGCTTCGGGGACAGGGTGCAGCTGGCCACGCGGCCGCTCTACGCGGAGGACGTCGTCCGCCTGCTCCAGCCGGTGCAGAAGCAGAGCCGTTCCCAGGCGGCCATGGAAACCCTGGCCGTCGTGGCCTACAAGCAGCCGGTGACCCGGGCCGAAGTGGAGCAGATCCGGGGCGTGAAATGCGATTACAGCCTGCAGAGCCTGACCGTGCGCGGCCTGATTCAGGAGGTGGGGCGCCGGGAAACCGTCGGCAGGCCGATCCTTTTCGGGACGACGGACGAGTTCCTGAGCCGGTTCGGGATCGAAAGCCTGGAACAGCTCCCGCCCCTTCCGGAGGCGGAGGAGCCGGAAAACGAAGGGGAGCATGAAGAACTGATTCCCTGACGGCGTGAAACGAAGACCGCCGGGACCCGGAGAACGGAACGGAGAGAAAAAATGGACCGGAATGAAAAAATCGAGGCCATGCTGGAAAAGGTGCAGAAGGCGCCGCGCTATACCGGCGGGGAGATGAACACCCTCGTCAAATCCTGGGAGGATACGCCTCTTCATTTCGCCTTCTGTTTCCCGGACACCTACGAGGTGGGCATGAGCCATCTGGGCATGAAGATCCTGTACGGACTGATCAACGATCAGGACTGGAGCCTCTGCGAGCGGTGCTATATGCCCTGGGTCGACATGATCGCCCTGATGCGGGAGGAAGGGGTTCCGCTGTTTACGCTGGAGTCCCGCCGTCCGCTGAAGGATTTCGACGTCGTGGGCTTTTCCCTGATGTACGAAATGAGCTACAGCAACGTGCTGGCCATGCTGGAGATGGGCGGCATTCCCCTGCTCGGAAAGGACCGGGGAGAGGAGGATCCCATCGTGGTGGCCGGGGGCGGCTGCGCCTCGAATCCCGAACCCATGGCGGATTTCATCGATGCGTTCATGATCGGCGCCGGCGAGGAGGTCATGCTGGAGCTGAACCGGGTGATCCTGGAGCGGAAGCAGAAGCATCTTTCAAGAGAGGAGTGCCTGAAGCGTCTGGCCCGCCTGGAAGGGGTTTACGTTCCGTCGCTGTACGAGGTTTTCTACAATGAGGACGGCACCCTGAAGAGTTTCGCCCCCGTCTGTCCGGAGGCGCCGGCGCGGGTGAAAAAACGGTACGTCGCGGATTTCGATCATGCGTATTTTCCTTCCCGGATCCCGGTGCCCTATACGGACGTGGTGTTCGACCGGATCACGCTGGAGATTATGCGGGGATGCACGAGAGGCTGCCGGTTCTGCCAGGCGGGCATGCTGTACCGACCGGTCCGGGAGCGGAGCCTGGAAACCCTTCTTCGCCAGGCGGAGGAACTGGTCGACGCCACGGGCTATGAGGAAATTTCGCTCTCCAGCCTGTCCAGCGGGGACTATACCTGCCTCCCGGAGCTGATCCGCGAACTGATGAAGCGAATGAAGGAAAAGAGGGTCTCCGTCTCCCTGCCCAGCCTGCGGATCGACAGCGTGCTGAAGGAGAGCCTGGAAGAGACGCAGCAGGTAAAGAAGAGCAGCCTGACCTTCGCGCCCGAGGCAGGTACGCAGCGCCTCCGGGATGTCATCAACAAGGGCGTTACGGAAGAGGACCTGATGGAGAAGGCGCGGGACGCCTTTCAGGGCGGCTGGAGCAGCGTGAAGCTGTACTTCATGGACGGCCTTCCCACGGAAACGTACGAAGACCTGGACGGTATCGCGGATCTGGCCAGGAAAGTCGTCGCGGAATATTTCAAAGTTCCGAAGGGCGAAAGGGCGCGCGGCCTGCGCGTGACCGTCAGCGCCAGCACCTTCGTCCCCAAGCCGTTCACGCCGTTCCAGTGGGCCGCCCAGGACACGATTCCGGTCATCAACGCGAAACAGGAGCATCTCCGGGAAAAGCTGAAAATCAAGGGCGTCACCTTCAACTGGCACGCGCCGGATCTCAGTTTTCTGGAAGCCTGTTTCTCCCGTGGGGACCGGCGGATGGGCCTCGTGCTGAAACGCGCGTACGAGCGAGGATGCATCCTGGACGGATGGAACGATCAGTTTAAATTTGACGAGTGGCTCAAGGCGTTTGAGGACTGCGGAATCGATCCCGCCTTCTACGCGAACCGTGAGCGGGGGAAAGACGAGCTCCTGCCGTGGGATTTTCTGGACTGCGGAGTGACGAAGGAGTTCCTCTGGAGGGAAAAGCTGAAGAGCGAGCGGGCGGAGACGACCCGGGACTGCCGGCAGGGATGCAACGCCTGCGGGCTTCAGCGGATCCCGGGTCTGTGCGCCTACGCGGATCCGGAGCGGAACAAAGCTCCGTCCCCGTCTCTCGTCCCGTATGCCGGAGGAAAGGAGGAAGCGGCCGATGCGGATGCAGGCGGTATTTGAAAAAGGGGAGCGGGTCCGGCACATCGGACATCTGGATATCCAGCGCGCCGTGCAGCGGGGACTCCGGAGAAGCGGCCTTCCGGTCGCCTATTCCAACGGGTTCAACCCGCATATTCTGGTTTCGTTTGCCTCCGCGCTGAGCACGGGCGCCTGCGGCCGGCGTGAGATCATGGACGTGACTCTGGCCCGGGACGTGGATGAGGCGGAGTTTCTGAAAGCGATGAACGCGGCCATGCCTCCGGAGATGCGGCTTCTGGAGGCCCGCCGCGTGGACGACCGGCATCCGGCGCTGACGGCGGGGCTGAAGGCCGCTGCGTACGAAATCGTGATCCGGGACGCGGAGCAGGCGGAAAAACTGACCGGCGCAGTGGACGCGATGCTGGCCCGGGACGCGGTTCCGGCCGTCAGAAAAACGAAATCCGGTCTGAAGGAATGCGATATCAGACCGCTGATTCTGTCCCTCCGGGCGGAGGACCGCACGCTTTACGCCACTCTGACGCTGACGGAACGGGAAGCCTGCAAGCCGGGCATGCTGCTGGAGGCGCTGAAAAGAGAGGCGGGAATTCCGGAGGAGACGGAGGTCCGGACGCTTGTGATCCGTACCGGCCTGTTCGGGGAGAACGCGGATGGCGCGCTGATCCCCCTGGAAAGGCTGTAGCGATGGAAAGAATTCTGTATGTGAACGAAGATTTCTGCGCCGTGTCGGAGGACGGCCGGCTCACGGAGTATATCCCCGCCGGCCGGGAGGACGGCGCGGGAAGGATCCTGACGGGCCGCGTGGAGCGCATGATGCCCGGCCTGGACGCCGCCTTCGTGGATATCGGCCGGAAGCGCGCCGGTTTTCTTCCGCTGAAGGAAAACAGCCGGACGTTTCAGGATCCGGGAATCCGTTCCGGCGACCGGATTCCCGTGCAGATCCGGAAGGAGGAGCACGGCGGAAAAGGCGCGTATCTGTCCAGAGATCTCACGATTCCCGGCTCCCTGCTGCTTCTGATGCCCCTGAACCGGCATATCGGCGTCAGCGCGAGAATCATGGACGCGGACGACCGGAAACGGATGCTTGAGACCGGAACCCGCCTGGCGGAAGGAAAGACCGGACTCGTGATCCGGGAGGCGGCGCTCCGGGCTTCGGAGGAGGAGCTTCTGCGGGAGAAAAAGGCTCTGGAGGAGCGCTGGCGCGGAATCCTGGCCGGGGAAACGACGGACGGAGGGCCGGAGGAGGAGCTTCTCCGGGACTATGGCCCGCGGGGAATCAGCCGGGTCGTCCGGGACGCGGAGCTGCCCGCGGATCTGATCCGGCAGCGGAAAGAAGCGGAAAGCCGGACCGTCCGCCTGCCGCACGGGGGGAATATCGTCCTCGACCGGTGCGAGGCCATGACCGTGATCGACGTAAACAGCGCTTCGGATCCGGGGGACGGAAACCGGAGGCAGACCGTTCTCCGGACAAATCTGGAAGCCTGCAGGGAGATCATGATCCAGGTCCGGCTCCGGAACCTTTCCGGCATACTGATCCTCGACATGATCGATATGGACGAGGAAACAGACCGGAGTCTGGTACTTGATACGCTGAAAGAATCCTTCCGGGAAGACCGGATCAAGACGGTGATTCACGGATACACCCGTCTGGGACTGATTGAGATGACAAGGAAGAGGAGCAGAGCCGAATGGCAGGAACAGCAGTTTATGTAAGCCCGGAGGAACACGCCCGGCAGAAGGCGTTTATCCGGGAGATCCGGGAGCTGCCCCAGCGCCCGCGCACCTATCACGTGGTCACCTACGGATGTCAGATGAACGCTCACGACTCGGAGAAAATCGCCGGCATGCTGGAGGAGATGGGGATGACTCCCGCGGAGACCCGGGAGGAGGCGGACTTCGTTATCTTCAACACCTGCTGCGTCCGGGACAATGCGGAGCGGAGGGCGCTCGGCAACGTAACC
>ONXY01000265.1 GCA_900321945.1 uncultured Eubacteriales bacterium
CCGATGAGCATGCCCACTACCAGCAGGGCGATCACGTTCGGGATATGGTATTTGCGGAGCAGAAACGGGAATATCGCCATCAGGGCGGTCAGTGCGATGAAAAGGATCAGAAAGGAGGAGTCGTTCATGTTGTCCGGCTGTTCGGTTGGTTCGGGCGGCGGATCAAAGATGCGTTTCCGCGCCGTTCCGTAACTATACCATCATCCGGCCCGTTTTTCAAGACGGCGTCGCGGAAAAGATAAAAAAAAGAATGTGGATCGCACGGGCAGCAGGCGGAACAGGCTGCACACGGGTTCCCCTAAACGAAACTTGATTGCAGTTCGCCAATGCTTGTTGTCAGGTCCCTTTGGGTGCGGGGATATGGGATTCCAGAAATCTTCGGGCGGCTTCCGCGTCATCATGCCGCCCGGCCGATTCGTAGGCGTCCCCGGCGGCGGCAATCGAACCGAGGGAAATGTCCGCTTTCTGTAAGTCCGGCGTGGAAAAAGGCTTCAGGACGGCTCCGAGCGCTGCCAGCGTATCCCGGGATACGCTGTTGTTTCCCCGAAGCAAAAAAGTCATGGTGAGAAGCTGGTCTTCCTCCGATTTTTCCGCAAAATCCGCGAAAAGGCCATGTGCCAGCGCGGCCCGGAAGTCAGGGGCATCCTTCCTTTTCGGCAGCAGGCGGAGTTCCTGGGGACCGACTGGGCAGAACGAGAGACGCGGCCCGCGGCAGCGCCATTCGACGCCGTCCTGCCGGGAAAAGACCTGGAGAAATTCGGGAGAGAGGTCGGAATCCGCGGGCACGAGAATGGTTTTTGCATCCAGCCAGAAGCAGGAGAAAAGATCTTTTTCGGCTTCCATGAGCTGATCCGGGGGAAGAAGCCCGTAACTCGAGCGGATCCAGCTGCGGACCGTGGCGATCCGGATGTAATCGCCGCCGGGGGATACGCTGTAGAAGTTGCCGCGGGCGGCGGAAAGGCAGCAGATCTTCAGTTCGGGTATCTTTTTCACTTCTGCCGCCAGCCGGGTCAGCGGGCTCGTTTTCAGATTGAACAGGAACAGACCGGCCGCAATGCCCTGCAGAAGGAAGGCGAGAATAAGGATCCCCTTCACCAGTCCCCGTCTCCGCCTGAAAGCTGTGCGGATCCCGGAGAAGATCACGAGAAGGACCAGCGCCGTCAGCGGCAGATTCCAGCGGAATTCACAGCGCCGGGCCACCTGATAAAACAGAAACTGCTGGGAGAGAACGGCGGAAAGGCCGTAGAGCCAGAGTGCGCCGTCGCGCCGGACGAGTTCTTTCCCCCCGCCGGAGGAAATCGTCAGTCCCCAGCCCAGGACCGCCACTGCGAGCAGGATCAGCCCCGGGGGATCCAGAAAAATGCCGATCCCCGCCAGAGAATCGTAAAAAAGCTTTGCCCGGGACCAAATCGTGGTTCCCGCGGAGACAAAATCGTCTTTTCCCTCGCCGGAAATGAATTTCCAGTGAGCCAGCGCGCCGTCAAGTCCTACAGTGACCCCATAGATTATGACCGTGCATGCGGCGAACGCGATCCCCCATAGAAGATGAGGCGCAAGCGCGTAAATCAGACGGCGGAATCCGGTGCGTTCTCCGGCGGAACGGAAACGGAGGACGGCATAAACCAGAGCAGGGAGTACGCAAACTGCGTAGACCTGATCTTTCGTGCAGAAGGAGCATGCCAGCAGCGCCCCGGCCGCCAGGTTCCATCCGAAGAATCCGATCCGATTCGATGCTTTTTCCGCCCGGACGGCGAGTCCGGCGGCCAGTACGGCCCAGGTCAGCCAGAAACAGTACGGCAGATCCATGTTGGATGTGTGTGAATAGTACAAGGTGCCGGGCAGCAGCTGAAAAGCCGAGGCGGCGGCGAAGCTCCAGAATTCCGGAAGACCGGCGCAGAAACGGGCGATGAGATAAAGGGCCAGTGCGAGCAGGATGCTCATGACGGCCGCAACGGACCGGAATGCAAGGATCCGCTTTCCCGAAAGCGCCGTGTACGTCGGATCCGTTTCCGCCAGGTCGCGTCCGCCTCCGGGTGCGAACTGCGTCAGGACGACATAGTGGAGCGGCCCGTAGGCCATGGCGCCGGCGTAAAACATTTCCCGTGCCGTCAAGCCGGGCAGGGGGACGGCGCAATCGGGCACATGTTCGTACGGAGAGGGCTGCTCCCAGTTCAGGGTGAAGACATGGGTCAGCACCCCGAGGATGACCAGCAGGAGTGGGTAAAGCAGGATCCGAAACGATCCGGCTGTTTTCGCGGGGGTGTTTTTTTCACGGTCGATCATGGGAAACATCCGTTTTTGTCGGGCCTTCGGGGTGCTTTACGAGTAAAAACAATCCGCACATCAATCTGATCCGGACCTTGATCCCGGGATGCTGCAGGAAGACATTCGGCAGGAGAAACGTGAAAAAAAGGAAGAACGCCCGAACATCGAACTGAAAAAAAGTGGTGCCGACGAAAGAACTTGAACCTTCACCCTCGTGAAAGGACTGCGACCTGAACGCAGCGCGTCTGCCATTCCGCCACGTCGGCAACCATAACCCGGCAGA
>ONXY01000193.1 GCA_900321945.1 uncultured Eubacteriales bacterium
GGACGGAAAGCCGGGAAGGAGGGGAGGCCCGTGACTGACGCGCACGCGGGAAAAACGCGGGAGCCGCTGGTCCATCTGACCAGACGGGATTATATGAATCCCCTGCAGGCCTGGGGAATCCGCCTGGCGGCCGTTCTGCTCGGACTGCTGGTCTGCGGAATCGTCGCCTTCCTGCTGGTGGAGAAGCTGCAGAACAATCCGGAACGGATCGGGGAGTTCTATTACACGTTCATCAAGGGAAGCTTCGCCACGCCGAGAAAAACATGGAAGTTTTTCAAGGATCTGGCGATCCTGCTGTGCATCGCCCTGGCCCTGACCCCCGCCTTCCGGATGCGCTTCTGGAACATCGGAGCGGAGGGACAGACCCTGATGGGCATCTGGGGCGCCATCGCCGTGGCATTTTACTGGGGCGGAAAGGTTCCGGAGGGCCTGCTGCTGGCGATGATGTTCGTTTCGGCGCTCCTCTGCGGCGCCGTATGGGCCGTGATCCCCGCGCTGTTCCGGGCGAAATGGAACACGAATGAAACGCTTTTCACCCTGATGATGAACTATGTGGCAAGCTACGTGGTGGCGTACTTCCTGGTGGTCTGGGTGCCGAGCGGATCCTCCAACCTGGGGAAGCTGAAATACGGAAAGCTGCCCGCGATCGGACACGAGTATCTGCTGATCATCCTGCTGACCCTGCTGCTGACCGCGGGGCTGTACGCCTATCTGAACTATTCCAAGCACGGATATGAGATCAACGTGGTGGGCGAGAGCGTACGGACGGCCCGGTACGTGGGGATCAAGGTGGGAAAGGTGATCATCCGGACGATGATCCTCAGCGGCGTCCTGTGCGGGCTGGCCGGATACCTGATCGCCGCGGGGCTGGATCAGACGATTACGACGGAAAGCGTGGGCGGCCAGGGATTCACGGCCATCATGGTGTGCTGGCTGGCCCGGTTCAATCCGGCCGGCATGATCCTGACCTCCGGGCTGGTGACCCTGCTGGATCACGGCGCGGCCCAGATCAGCCAGGACTTCGGCGTGGCCGCGGATTTCCCGGACGTGGTGGTCGGAATCATCCTGTTCTTTATTATCGGCAGCGAGTTCTTCATCAATTATAAGCTGCGCTTCCGCAGGCACGAAGCCGGAAAGGGGACGGTGAAATGAACATCTGGCTGGATTTCTTCATTGACTCCCTGGCCTTCGGGGCCACGTTCATCTACGGCTCCACCGGTGAAATTCTGACCGAGAAGGCGGGACATCTGAACCTGGGCATTCCCGGCATCATGTGCATGGGCGGCGCGGGCGGATGCCTGATGCTGAACCTGATCGGGAACAGCGGGCTTCCCGGGTTCCTGACTGTGACGCTCGGCATTTTCGGATCCTTCGCGGCGGCCATGCTGATGGGCCTGATCTATTCCTTCCTGACGGTGTCGCTGCGGGCCAATCAGAACGTGACGGGCCTCGCGCTGACCACCTTCGGCGCCGGCCTGATGAAGGTGCTGATGAAGCGCGCGGATCCGGTGGTCTATCTGGTGGGCCCCAAGCAGATGTTCCGCTTTCCTTTCGCCGGAAGGACGGACAGCCTGCAGCGGCTGGGAGTGATGTTCTTCCTGGCAGTTCTGATCGCGGCGCTGGCGGGCTGGGTGCTCTTCCGCACCCGGGCCGGGCTGAACCTGCGGGCGGTCGGGGAAAGCCCCGCGACCGCGGACGCGGTGGGCATCAACGTGACCCGGTACAAGTACATGGCGACGATGATCGGAAGCGGCATCGCCGGGCTGGGCGGTTTCTACTACATCATCGACTACATGGCCAGCCAGGAGGCCTACCTGAGCGTGGAGGCCTTCGGATGGCTCTCGATCGCGCTGGTGATTTTCGCCCTGTGGCGCCCGCCGCTGACGATCCTGGGCTCCACGGTGTTCGGCCTGCTGTTTTCCTGCTCCAGCTATATCGCGAACATCCCGGGCATACAGGTGACCATGGCCTCCAAGCCCATTCTGAAGATGCTGCCCTACGTGGTGACGATCCTGGTGCTGATTTTCACGAGCATCCGCAACCGGAGGGAGAATCAGCCCCCGGCCAGCCTCGGGCTGAGCTATTTCCGGGAGGAAAGATAAAAGAAAGGCGGCGCCGCGGGAATTCCCGGACGGCCGCCCCGGAGGAAACATGCGGAATCCGAAAACCACAGCCGGCCTGATCGCGCTGGGCGTGCTGCTGATCGCGCTGGGATTTCTGGCGGGACAGCTTGTGCCCGTGATCGGGCAGGTGCGCTGGGAGATGAGCCTGACGCCCACGCCGGAGCCGGCCGCCCCGGACAGCGTGATGGCCGTGACGCCGGATCCTTCCCTTCCCACCGCGGAGCCGGTGCTGAGAAGCGGGATGACCGGGGAAAGCGTGAAAAACCTGCAGAGCCGCCTGTATACGCTGGGGTACTATACCGCGGCGATCGACGGGCAGTACGGCGCCGCGACGAAGGAGGCCGTGGCTGAGTTCCAGAGGCAGAACGGCCTGGACGCGGACGGCATCGTGGGCCCGGAGACGCGGCGGATCCTCTTTTCCGCCGAGGCGAAGCCCCGGCGGGCGGAGGGAACGGAGACCCCCGCTCCCTGAGGACGGCGGCCCGGCGCGGACGGGCTTCCGCGGGGGGGATTTTCCCGCGCGGAAAGATTCACGCAGTTTTCACACGGCGTTCCCGCCCCCTTAACAGAGAGAGATTATGATGATCTCACAACGAAGGGCTTGCAGCCTTATTCTTTATCATAGATTCCTGCCCCGTCCCGACCGGATGAAAAAGTTCCGGACCGGGACGGGGCAGACAATTTCCGGAACAAATTGAAAATGCCCCCGGAATATGCTAAGATAAGGCATCAAAAGCGGAGGGGGCGGGCGCTTTGGACGAGCCGCTTGTCCGGTGCCTGATGGTCGAGACGGGCAGGGAGGCGACGGTGCTCCGGCTGCTGAAGGCCATGAATCTGGGGACGGGAATCGCTCCCCAGCGCGTCCGCATACGGAAAATCCGGGGCGTCTGGAGAAAGGATTTTATCCGGCTGCTGCCCGGATATGTTTTTGTGTTTCCGGAGGAGGATATTCCGATCCGGTATTACGGCCGGATCGAACACGTGCTGAAAGCGCTCCGGTACGACAGGGAGCCGGACGGATACCTGCGGGGCGGCGATCTCGAGTTCGCCGGGGCGGTGCGGGATCTCGACGGGAAGCTGAACCTGCTGAACGCGGTGGACGAGGACGGTTTTATCCGGGTGACGGATCCGCTGCTGGAAACGCTCCACGGGGAAGTGATCTCCGTCGAGAAGGGAAAGCGGCTGGTCCGGCTCCGCGTCACGCTCATCGGACAGACGCGCGAACTGCAGATGAACTATCAGCTGCTGGGCGGCGACGGGAGGCCGCTGGAGCCGGCGGAGGACATGCCGGAGGCGGAGGACGGACGCTGGATCACTCCGTGGACGCCCGATTTCTCCGACGATCTGGCGGAGGAGATGGACCGGGAGAGCGCGGCTCCGCCGGAAACGGAAGAAGCCGCGGGGCGGGCCGGGGCGAAAACGGCCGCGCGCAGGAGACAGACCGCGGAGAACGCGGATGAGATCAATACCACGGAGGGGGATTACGCGCCATGAAAGTCGTACTGGAAAACCTGACCAAGCGCTTCGCTTCCAGACAGGAAAAAGGGAAGGACGTCATTGCCGTCAACCGGTTCAATTTCGAGATTCCGGACGGCCAGCTGGTGGGACTGCTGGGCCCAAGCGGATGCGGGAAGAGCACCACGCTGAACCTGATCAGCGGGCTGGAAACGCCGTCCGAGGGACGGATCTTCTTCGGGGACAGGGACGTCACAAACCTGCCGCCGGAAGAGCGCGGCGTGGGACTCGTGTTCCAGAACTACGCCCTGTATCCCCATCTGACGGTGGAGGAAAACATCATCTTCCCCCTTCAGAATCTGAAGGGAAAGCAGAAGATGACGAAGGAAGCGATGCATCAGAAGGCGGTTGAGGCCGCGAAGCTGGTGCAGATCGACCAGCTGATGGAGCGGAAGCCGAAGGAGCTGTCCGGCGGTCAGCAGCAGCGGGTGGCCATCGCCCGGGCGCTGGTGAAGATTCCGAACGTGCTGCTGCTGGACGAACCGCTGAGCAACCTGGACGCCCGGCTGCGTCTTCAGACCCGGGAGGAGCTGCGGCGCATCCAGCGGGACACCGGCGTCACCACGATTTTCGTGACCCACGACCAGGAGGAGGCCATGAGCATTTCCGACCTGATCATCGTGATGAAGGACGGGATCGTGAACCAGATCGGAAAGCCCCAGAGCGTCTACGACGAGCCGGTGAACCTTTTTGTGGCCCAGTTCCTGGGCACCCCCGCCATCAACGTGCTGGAGGGGGAGATCCGGAACGGAGGACTGCTGATCGGCGAGGAGAAGGTGCTGGACATGCCCGGAAAGCCGGAAGGCCCCGTCTGGGTGGGGATCCGGCCCGAAGGTTTCATCCTGGACGAGAACGGCCCCTTTACCTGCGAAATGGACCGGGTGGAGGTCATGGGAAGAGACGTCAGCGTGGTCTGCCGGCACGCGAAAATGACCGGCCGGAACCTGCGGGCCATCATTCCCGCGGAGAGCGGCGTGAAACCCGGGCAGAAGCAGGTCCGCTTCACCCTGAAGCCCTACAAGGTCTTCGTGTTCGACCGGGAGAGCGAGGCGCGGCTATGAAAAAGAACAACTGGAAGGCCTGGCTGTATCTGCTGCCGGCCATCGCGTTTCTGGCGGTTTTCATGATCTATCCCCTGATCGACGTCTGCGTCTACTCCGTGGAGGAGAACTACTCCTTTGCCGCCGGGGAGGCGACGGGCATCGGCCTGCAGAACTTCCGGCACGTGCTGAGCGATCCGTATTTCGTGCAGGCGCTGCGGAACACCTTCCTGATCGTCGTCATCACCGTGCCGGTGAGCACGGGAATCTCCCTTCTGATCAGCCTGGGGCTGACCTCCATCAAAAAGCTGCAGAACGCCTTTCAGACCATCTACTTCCTGCCTTACGTGACCAACACGCTGGCGGTGGGCCTGGTGTTCATGATCCTCTTCCAGGACAAGGAACGGGCCCGGGGCCTGGTGAACCAGCTGATCGTCTGGCTGGGCGGCACGGGGGTGGATTTCATCGACGGGCCGTACTGGGCCAAGATGTTCGTTATCTGCTTCTACACCGTATGGGTGGTCATGCCTTTCAAGATCCTGATCATGACCAGCGCCCTGGCCAGCGTGAACCAGGACTACTACAAGGCGGCCAAAGTGGACGGCGCGTCCTCCTTCCGGATTTTCCGGAAAATCACCCTGCCCATGATCTCCTCCA
>ONXY01000274.1 GCA_900321945.1 uncultured Eubacteriales bacterium
CGCGGGAGGAAGAAGCGGCACGGCCGGAAGACGGGAGAAGGGGTATAAAGTGCCGGTATTCTCCGGAGCAGCTGGAGATCACGGCAGTTCACCGGAAGATCGCGACCGCGATGCCGGGCTGGGATGCCTTCGTCATGCACGGTTCCGTTATTTCAACGGAAGGAGCGGGATATCTGATCGCCGCGCCGAGCGGCGTCGGAAAAACCACCCGCACGAAACTCTGGACGGAATGCATTCCGGATTCTTTTGTGGTAAACGGCGACAAGCCGCTGCTTCGGGTGACGGACAGGGAGATTACCGCTTTCGGAACCCCCTGGTGCGGAAAGGAAAGATGGAACCGTAACACGTCCGTGCCTTTGCGCGCCATTTTCCTGCTGGAACGGTCGGAAAACGGGAACGCCTTAATCAGGAAGAGCCCTGCGGAGGCGTTTCCCCGGCTGCTGCGGCAGACTTTTCTGCCGTCCGATCCGGACGCGAGGCGAAAAACAATTCACCTTCTTCAGGCAATGACCGGACAGGTGATAATATACGAATTCCGGAGCGAACCGACGGCGGAGGCGGTCAGGCTGGCCTTGGAGACGGCACGGCCGAAAAAAAGCACTGACGCCGAGGCGCCGCGCTCCGTATAAATGGGTGACCGGAGCCGGATTTACTGGACATTTGTTGGACGGCGACGGGTAAAATATTCTGCCGGAAAAGATCACAGACCCATGTGACAACCAGAACAATCCGGGTTCAATGATCAGGAGGTATACCGAGATGAAAAGGATTCTGATTCCGCTGCTGGCGCTGGCGCTGCTCTGTACGGGGCTGACGGCGCTGGCAGAGGAGGGCGAGGCGGTTTCCGTACAGGTGAACACCGCGAAGCTTTCCGTCTACGAAGCCGGGGATCCCTGGCTGGACGGCCTGCTGGCGGAGGCGGGGCAGGAGGACGCCGCGCTTCCCGTGCTGGTGGTTCCGGTGAAGAAGAGCGTTCAGGTGAGCGCGTCGGTGCAGCCGAAAACGGTGAAGAACAAGAAGGTCACGTTTACGGCGGACGACGCGGACATCCTGCGGGTACAGGGAAACAGGCTGACGGGCCTGAAAGAGGGGGAGACGGTGCTGACCGTCGCCAGCGCGCAGGATCCGTCGGCGGCCGTGCGGTACCGCGTTCTGGTGATTCAGCAGGCGACCCGGATTTCCGTGAAATCATCCGCGAAGACCGTCGCGGCCGGGCAGACGGCGTCGCTGACGGCTGAATTCACGCCCGCGAACGCGACGAAACAGCAGGTGACGTGGTCTTCGGCGGACGAGAAAACCGCCACAGTGGACGCGAACGGAACCGTGACGGGCGTGAGCCGGGGAACCGCCCGGATCATCGCCGCCGCGACGGACGGCAGCGGCGCGCGCGCCAATATCAGCATTCAGATAACCCAGGGCGCGGAGGAAATCACGCTGAACCAGTCCGAGATCACCGTGGACGTCGGCAGGAACGGCGTGCTGAAGGCGACCGTGCTGCCGAAGAACACGAACGACAAGAACGTCGTCTGGTCCTCCTCCGACGAAAGCGTCGCGAAGGTGAACGCGCAGGGACGCGTGACCGGCGTCGCGCTCGGCGACTGCGAGATCACCTGCGCCAGCAGAACGAACGGGGACGTGCAGGCGAAAGCGATCGTGCACGTTCAGCTCCCGGTCAAAAAGGTGACCCTGAACACGCCTCCGGTCATCTATATCGGGGAAAGCGCAAAGCTGACCTGGCGTATCGAGCCGGCCGACGCGACCAATCAGGTCCTCGCCTTCACTTCCGCCAACCCGAAGATCCTGACGGTCAGCGAAGACGGAACGATCACCGGCGTCAGGGCGGGAGAAGCCACCGTGAACGTCGTCACCACGGACGGAAGCAACCGCCGGGCCAAGGTTAAGGTCAAGGTGTACCAGCACGTGACCGGGGTCCACATGAAGCGGCACACGGCCTACCTCGACGTAAACGAAACGGCCACGACGGGCGCCGTTATCGAGCCGGACAAGAATACCAACCACAACATGACCTGGGTCAGCGCGGATCCGTCCATAGCGACCGTCGAAGCGGTGGCCAAGCAGA
>ONXY01000401.1 GCA_900321945.1 uncultured Eubacteriales bacterium
CCGGAGGAGATCCGGGCCGCCTACCGCGCGCTGGTGAAGCAGTGCCATCCGGACATGGTCCGGGATCCGGAGAAAAAGGAAGAAGCGCAGCAGCGGATGATCCGGCTGAACCTGGCATACGAAGAGGCGCTGCGCCTGGCGACGCCCCGCCAGCACGCGGCATACGTGCAGGAGCTTCCGAAAGGGGAAGCCGTGATTCTGGCCGAGAAGATGCTCGCGAGAGACAATCCGGAAGGCGCCCTGCGCCAGCTGATGCGGGCCGGAGGAAAGGACGCCGTCTGGTACTATACATACGGACGGATTCTGATGCGTATGGAGCAGTACCGGGAGGCCCATCGGGCTTTCCGGGAAGCCGTGAGGCTGGACCCGAAGAACAACGATTACCACAGCGGGGCGCTGGATGCGGCTCTGGCGGAAAAGGACGAGAAGACCCTGGCCGGCAGGTTCCGGAAATGGAGCAGAGGTCTGAAGAAAAAATGACCCATCCGTCACGCGGGCGGATGGGTTTTATGGAGTTCCGGGGAAATGAAGCGCGGAGGGGAGATTACCTGTGAGAAAAAGGGGACGGACGGTATTCCTGAGCGTGGCTGCGCTGCTCATGCTGCTGCTGACGGCCGCGGCGGGCCTGGCGGAGACGGCGGAGGATCTGACGGCCGGATGCGTCATAACTCCGGCTTCCAAAAAGAAGGAATTCAAAAAGGCCATGGACGGCAGCTACAAAACCTTCTGGAATTCCAGCGGCGGAAAAGGCGCGGCGGTGGAGATCCGGCTGCCCGAAGGCGAAGAGGCCGGCGCGGTCTGGTTCCAGTGGTACGAGCATGAACACGCCATCGCGGTGCAGGTGAAAAACGCGTCCGGGGAGTGGGAGGAAATCGCGCATACGGACGGCGCGTATCTGTCCGAATGCCTGGAGCTGCCCGGGGGCATTACGGAATTCCGGGTAGCCAATCCCAAAAGCGCGAAGCGCAGCAATCCCATTCCGCTGGCGGAGATCCATGTGTACGGGAGAGGAGAGCTGCCTCCCGAGGTTCAGAGGTGGAATCCTCCCTGCGAGAAGGCGGATCTGATGCTGCTGGCGGGGCATCCGGACGACGAGCTGCTGTGGTTCGGCGGCGTGCTTCCCGTCTATGCCGGGGTTCAGAAGAAGGCGGTGCAGGTCTGCATCATGGTGCCCACGCTTCCCAGGCGGCGGCTGGAGGAACTGGACGGGCTGTGGACCTGCGGGGTGCGGAATTATCCCGCTTTCGGCTATTTCCGGGACTCGTTCAGCCTGTCCCTCAGCGACCAGTACAGCCGCTGGGGGGAGACTGCCGTGCATAAGCTGGTGACCGGATGGGTCCGGCGGTTCAGACCCGAAGTGCTGATTACCCACGACTTCGGAGGAGAATACGGCCACGGAGTCCACCGGGTCTGCGCGGACGCGGCGGTCAAGGCGCTGGATTTTGCCGTGAACCCGAAGAAATTCCCGGACTCATGGAAGGAATACGGGGGATGGGACGTACCGAAGCTTTATATTCACCTGTACGGGGAGAACGTCATTGACTTCGACTGGCGGATTCCGCTGGAGGAGTTCGGCGGAAAAACGGCTTTCGACGTGGCCGCGGAAGCTTTTGAGCGCCATATCTCCCAGAAGGATACGGAGTATGCCGTGGAAGACTCCGGCCCCCGCGACTGCAGCCTGTTCGGCCTTTACCGGTCGCTGGTGGGCCCGGATACGGCGCACGACGACCTGTTCGAGAATCTCGGTTACATAGTGGAGGACGAACCGTAACGCGCAGCGGCCGGTCCGGGCCGGGACGCGGGGATCCGGGAAAAACGGATCCTCCGGACTGAAAACGGGCGGGGGAATGAAATCCCTCACCCGTTTTTTACGCCTGAAAGAATGTGCAGGTTCCGGATTTCCGGATCCCGGATGCGGTCCGCGACGGAATAGGCGTGCTGTTCCATATCGCAGCAGGAAGCGTCCGTCAGGCCCGCGTCCCCAAGCTCCTCCGCCACTTCCTGGCAGATGTCCGCCATCGCAAACTCCCGGTCCTCCATGGCGTCCGCGTCCGCGGCGCCGAAGAGCAGCGATTCCAGACGGCGGGCCTGGACGCTTCGCCTTTCTCCCAGTTCCCGCAGGGACCGGAAGGCCCATTTGTAGTACGGCAGATAAGCGCCGTCCAGCAGATGGAGCGCGTGAACGGCCGACCGGACAAATTCGTGGACCGCCAGCATGGCCGCGCCGGTTTCCCCGTGATCCAGGCACCGGCGGAAATTGTACTGTCCGCTCTGATTCATGAGCAGGAGTTCGCCGCTCAGCTTCCGCAGACGGATATCCTCCGGAAAGCGGGCGAGACGGCTCCGGATGCCGGTGAAGATCCCGCTTTTGTCCAGCCAGATCCCGCCCCGCGTGACCTCCAGCAGATTCTGTTCCGGAACGGTCAGCCATTCCCGCGGGGAGAGAATGCCGTCCGGCGTGCCGGTTTTCTCAAGCAGAAAATCCCGCAGGCGGATGACGCCGTGGCGGTTTCCTCCCACGGGGGACAGAGCCGCGCGCCGGAACCCCAGAAATTCTTTCGGCAGCTTCGCGTAAGCCCGCTCCAGACGGAAAGCCGCGGCGCGGCTCACCTGATCCTCATCCGGCAGAAAGAGGCAGAAGCCGGGCTCGAAGTCGTGATCCCGGGAAACCGCGTCGTCCCAGCCCGCGACTTCACTGCCGCTGCCGCAGAGCCCGACCGCCGTGAGATCCATCAGCTCCGGAAACTCATGCTCCAGCATCTCCCGCCCGAAGGCTTCCCAGTAAGCCCTGGCCAGTTCCAGTCCGTTCATATCCGCACCTCCGCATCCGCTTTTCCGGGCTTCCGGGACAGAACCGTCCCGGGAAGATCCCGGCGTCAGAGAACGATATCGCCGGGCCGGTAGCCCGGAGGCAGCTCCTCCTCCTCCGGGAAGACGAAGCTCTCATCCTCCAGAACCGGAAGGAAGGCGGCCCAGGGATACTCCGGCAGCTCGCAGCCGTAGCTGGTCTGACCGAACCATCCGCCTTCCCGGCTCTTCTGGTTGAGATCCCGGGCGAACTTGGTGCGGTTGGAACAGTCGTGGACGACGATGGGCCAGCTTTCCTCCGAGGCCTCTCTCATCATGCCGAGCGAGATTTCGCGGCTGAACACCGGACTCAGGTAGCCCAGACGGTAGAAATACAGGTTTTCTCCCCAGTAGTTGGGGAGATTGTTTTCGTTCAGGTGGAGCTCCGCGCAGTTCATGAAATCGATGCCGGAGGAAAGAATCTCCTTTTTCTTTTCATGGAAGCGGGCGTCGAACTCCCGGGTCATCGGCGTCTCGATTCCCACCTGGGGGATATAGCGCTTCGCTTCCGCCATGGAGCGTATGACCGCGTCGGCGGCGCCGGAGGCGCCCAGGTTGAAGCGGATTTCGTCCAGCCCCGCCTCGCCCAGCGCCCGCAGGTTTTCCGGGGTGGCGCGGATCCCGTTGGTGTACAGATGCTGGTGCACGCCCGCCTCATGGAAGGCGCGGATGATGGGGTAGTACGTCTCGAGCTCCATGAAGGGCTCCAGGTACACGTAGGCGATGCCGGTGGGCCGCCGGGACGTGTTCAGCAGCAGCGGCAGGTCCTCCTCGCGGAAGCGGGTGCCGCCGATCTCCCAGTAGCCCTCGCCGATGGGCGGCTGGTCGTCCATCGCGCCGCAGTCGTAGCAGAAGGGGCAGCGCAGGTTGCAGCGGTTGGTCTTGCGCACCGCG
>ONXY01000001.1 GCA_900321945.1 uncultured Eubacteriales bacterium
CGGCACCGCTGGAATGCGCGGCGTTCTCGGCGCCGGCATGAACCGCATGAACAAGTACAACGTCCGGCGGGCCACGAAGGGGCTGGCCGGATACCTGAAGGAGAACCCCGAGAACGCGAAGCGCGGCGTCGTGATCGGATACGACAGCCGGAACTTCAGCGCGGAATTCGCGAAGGACACGGCGCTGACCCTCTGCGCGGAAGGCGTTCCTGCGATGCTGTTCGACGCGCTCCGGCCCGTGCCGCTGCTCAGCTACGCGGTCCGGCATCTGAACGCCGCGGCGGGCGTCGTGATCACCGCGAGCCACAATCCCCCCCAGTACAACGGATACAAGGTCTACGGGGAGGACGGCGCCCAGGTCGGGCCGGAAGCGGCGGAGGGCATCACCCGTGTCATCCGCGCCACGAAGTACACCGACTGCGTGCTGATGGACGAGAAGGAGGCGCTTGAGAAGGGCCTGCTGAAGATCATCGGCGACAAAGAGGTGGACGACGACTACATGGCCGAAGAGAAGACCCTGGTGGTTCAGCCCGAGATGCTGGCCCGGGTCGGCAAGAAACTGAGCATCGTCTACACGCCCCTGCACGGCAGCGGAAACGTTCCGGTCCGCCGGATCCTGAAGGAGCTGGGAATAGAGAAGCTGGCCGTCGTGACGGAGCAGGAGAAGCCGGACGGTAATTTCTCCACCCTGACCTGCGCGCCGAACCCGGAGAATCCGGAAGCGTTCAACCTGGCGTTCAAACTGGCCGAAAAGGCCGGCGCCAGCGTGATTTTCGCCACGGATCCGGACTGCGACCGGCTGGGCGTCGCCGTCAAAGACGGCAGGGGCGAATGGCATCTGCTGACCGGGAACCAGATCGGATGCGTGCTGCTGCACTACATCCTGAGCACGAAGAAGCGCCTGGGCACGCTGCCCGCGAACGCGGCGGCCTGCAAGAGCATCGTGTCCACGTCTCTGGCGAACCGCATCTGCGACAGCTACGGCGTGAAGATGTACGAGGTGCTGACCGGGTTCAAGTTCATCGGCGAGAAGATCCAGCAGTTCCAGGATTCCGGGGACCACACCTTCCAGTTCGGGTTTGAGGAGAGCTACGGTTTCCTGAGCAGCACTTTCGTGCGGGACAAGGACGGCGTGAACGCCAGCCTGCTGGTGACCGAGGTCGCGGCGGCCTGCGAGGAAGAGGGAATCACGCTGTACGACCGGATGGAGCAGATTTTCCGGGAGTACGGATACTATGTGGAGAAGGTCGTTTCCGCTACGCTGCCCGGCAAGGACGGCCTGACGAAGATGAAGGAGATCATGGCCGGGCTGCGGGAGAATCCTCCGGCTGAGATCGGCGGCATGAAAGTGACCGCGGTGCGCGACTACCAGAAGGGAATCCGGACCGCGGACGGGAAGAGCGAGCCCACCGGACTGCCGGCCTCCAACGTGCTGTACTTCGAGCTGGAAGGCGGATGCTGGGTCTGCGTCCGGCCCAGCGGAACGGAGCCGAAGATCAAGCTGTACGTGAACACCAACGCGAAGGACCGGGCGGAAGCCGGGCGGCTGAACGAGACGCTCTGCGAGGCCAGCCAGGCGCTGATGCGGTAAGGAACAGGGAACCGGACCGCCTCCGCCTCCGGGCGGGGGCGGTTCGTCAATATGAGAAATCTTCCGCAGGGCGGAAGGGTGGAGGGATGCGCTTTGTTCGGCAGGCTGATGAACAACTACTACTACGGGAAGAGCGGAAAGGGGGATTTCCGGAAGGAGGACCTGCCGGAAAACCGCTGGCAGCTCTTCTGGGACATGCTTCGGACGCGCCTGAGCGCGCTCTGCAGGCTGAACCTTATGTATGTTCTCATCTGGCTGCCGGCGATGATCGTGATCGTCGTAACATACATGAGCGGCATCTCCAACCTGAACACCATTATGGCCGCGCAGGACGGAACGCTGAAGCAGATGGTCGAGGAAAGCGCCGGAACGGAAAACGCGCTGACCTACACGGACGAGCAGATCGCCGAGCTGGCGAAGGTGAATCCGGCCGAGTACATGGAAAGCACCGTGTATTCCATGCTGCTGCTGCTGATTCCCTGCATCGCCATTACCGGCCCCTTTACGGCGGGGGTCAGCTATGTGATCCGCAACTGGGCGCGGGATGAGCACGCGTTTATCTGGAGCGATTTCAAGGACGCGCTGAAGGAAAACTGGAAGCAGGGGCTGGCGGTCTCCGTAATCACCGCCCTGGTGCCGATGCTGGTTTATACCGGGTGGCAGTTCTACGGCCGCATGGCGGCCGCACAGCCGGTCATGTTCCTGCCGCAGATACTGGTTCTGATGATTGCCGTGATGTGGGCCATCTGCGTCACGTACGTTTATCCGATGATGGTGACATATCAGCTGAAGATGAAAGACCTTCTGCGGAACTGCCTGCTGCTGGGGGTGGCCCGCCTGCCCATGAGCATCGGAATCCGGCTGCTGCACTGCGTGCCGCTGCTGCTCGGGATCGCGCTGAGCTATTTCTGGAGCCCGGTATACGCGGTTCTGATTGTCGGCGCGTACTATATTATGATCGGATTCACGCTGAGCCGCTTTGTAACGGCCAGCTACACAAATGCCGTGTTCGACCGGTTCCTCAACAGCCGGATCGAAGGGGCGAAGGTAAACCAGGGTCTGCGGGAGACCGGAGACGAGGACGACGAAGAGGACGAGGACGAGGAGACGCCTGAGGAATCCTGAGATTCAGGGCGGCTTCCGGGATTGAATGGAAGATGTATCAGGATTTTGCGGAAATCTATGACCGTCTGATGGACAACGTGGATTACGACAGCTGGGCGGACTATTACGTTCGCCTGCTCTCCATTTATGGGGTCCGGGACGGAAAGATCTGCGAGTGCGCCTGCGGAACCGGAAATCTGACGATCCCGCTGTACCGGGCCGGGTTTCAGGTGACCGGGGTGGATCAGAGCCGGGAGATGCTCTGGCAGGCGGCGCAGAAGGCGAGGAAGCAGGGCATCGCGATGCCCTTCGTGCAGCAGGATATGCGCGCGCTGAACCTTCACAGGCCTATGGACGCGGTGCTGGCCACCTGCGACGGGGTGAACTACCTGCTGACGGACGAGGACCTGAAGAGCTTTCTGCGGGCCGCGAAAAGAGCGATCCGGCCCGGCGGCGCGCTGGTTTTCGACGTCTCCACGCCGCATAAGCTGCGGGACCAGCTCTGCGCCGGGCTGATCTGCGAGGACCGGGAGGACCTGACCTGGTTCTGGCAGAACCGGTGGAACGCGAGAACCGCCACGGTGGACATGGAACTCTGCTTCTTCATCCGGGAGAAGGACGGGCGCTACCGCCGGACGGAGGAGACGCAGCGGCAGCGGGCCTGGGAAGCCCGGGAACTGAAAAACATGCTGCTGCAGACGGGGTACAGAGGGGTCTGCATGTACGGGGACGGGACGCTGAACCCCGCGAAGGACACGGACACGAGGTGGCATATCTGCGTTTCGAGACCGGCGCTGGAGGAATAATACGGATGGACAGCTGCGGACATGAGGACGAACTGCTGCAGATCGATCTGGGCGGAGGACAGGCCCGGGTTCTGCTGTGCTCTACGACGAAGACGGTGCAGACCTGCGCCGACATTCACGGCGCGTCCGCCGTGTGCGCCGCGGCGCTGGGAAGGCTTCTGACCGGCGCGGCGATGATGGGGATCATGCTGAAGGGCGACGAGGAATCCGTCACCGTGACGCTGAAGGGCGGAGGTCCCATGGGGACGCTCGTGGCCGTCGCGGATCACGGGGACGTGCGCGCCTGCGCCGACGATCCCACCGTCACGCTGCCGCTCCGGGAGGACGGGAAGCTGGACGTGGGGGGCGCGGTCGGCCGGGACGGAAGGATGACCGTCGTGCGGGATCTCGGGAACGGAAAGCAGTATATCGGCCAGAGCGAGATCGTCAGCGGAGAGATCGCCATGGATTTCGCGAATTACTTTACCGTGTCCGAGCAGCAGCCCAGTCTGGTGGCGCTGGGTGTCCGGATCCACGAGGGACTTGTGCTGCAGGCGGGCGGTATTCTGATCCAGCCCCTGCCGGGATGCCCGGAAGAAACGATCGGTCAGCTGGAGCTGCGCAGCCCGTTTTTCGCCGACATCAGCCGGGAACTGACCTTCGGCACGCTGGAGGAGCTGACGCGGGACTGGTTCAGAGGTCTGGAACCCAGAATCCTGGAGAGAACGCCCATCCGGTACCGCTGCACCTGCAGCCGGGAAAGAATGGAGAAAGCGCTGATCTCCCTGGGCAGGAAGGAGCTGCAGAGCCTCATCGACGAGCGGGAAGGCGCGGAGCTGAGCTGCCATTTCTGCCATCAGAAGCATTTTTTCACCACGGAGCAGCTGACAGAACTGATGGAAAAAGCGGAGAGAAAAGATCATGAGTAAGATGCCGATTATCAACTTCGACGAAAAGTTCGCGGAGTTCATGTCCGAATGGATGAACGGACATTCGGGGGATTATAAGAATTACGACGAGATGGAGGCGGATCTGCCCCGCGTCTATATGACCTTCCTCAACACCCGGGCCAAATGGCTGGGAAGCCTGACGCCGGGATCCTATTTCACGCAGTTTGAGGATCCGAAGGTGCTGGTCGACTGGATGAACGCGTACTGCGAGGCGGGCGTACCGGTTCCGGACCTGCTGACGGAACAGATCAGCTTTGTGGGAAAGCCCTGCGAGAAGCGTCTGGTAGCGCTTCTGAAGGATCCGGAGACGGGAGAGGAAGCCAGAATGCTGGCTGTCGGCCTTCTTCGGGAGATGGAGAGCACGCAGCCGAAAATGCTGTACATCAACTGGCAGCTGGACCGGGCGGAGAAGGACGAGCTGAAGGACAACGCGGTCGAGAGCCTCCGGGCGATGGGGGAGACCGTGGTGCAGCCCATCCTGCAGGTCGTGGAACAGGCGAACGCCGCCGGACAGGAAGCGCTGCTGGAGGTGCTGGCTGATTTTCCGGGACATGAACAGACTTTGCGGCTGGCGCTGAAGCTTTTCCGGGAGCACCCGGAACGCCGGGCGCTGTTTGCCGGTTACCTGGCAAGAATCGGCGACGACAGGGCGCTGCCCATACTGACGGAAGCGGCGAAGGACGAGAAGACGACGTATCTGACGTTTATCGAGGTCCGCAACGCCATCGAGGAGCTGGGCGGAGTCTGCCCGGAGAGGGAATTCGAGGAGGATCCGGAGTACGAGGCCCTGCGGGGTCTGGATCTGACCTGACGGAGAACGAAGCATGTTATGTAAGGAATGTGGATACTACGCCGGAGACGAGGCGATCGTATGCCCGCAGTGCGGCTCCATTCTGCGCAGCACCCAGGGCGCCGAGGAAGGCGCCGAAGCCATCCGGCAGGGAAAACGCGCGCGGGAAGCCGTCAGGAACCGTCCCGCGCAGAAGCAGGATGAAATCCGCAGAAGGCGCAGGAGCGGAGCCAGCAGGGCGACCGTCCCCATGCCTGCCGTACACGACACAAGAGAGGAAGCGCCGGACTTCGACGATCCGAGGCTGGTATATGAAAGCGGCGTAGGAGACGGAAGCGAAGAGGCAAGGGAACAGGAGGCTGTGGAGCGGTTCCGCCAGCCCGTGTATTCCGAGGAAGCGGCGAGGGAGGCACAGGCGGCGGCGTACGCCGCGACCCACGCGCCCGGGGCGCAGAGAAAGATGGTCAACTGGTTCAGGGTCGGCCTGACGGCAATGATCCTGGCGACGGTTATGCTGGCCGGCGTATATGTGTTTCTGAAAAAAACGGAAGCCGGACAGAAGCTGATGGCCCGGCTCGGGCAGGACGCCAGCTCCACGGCGCTTTGGGCCGTGGGCGAGGAGCTGCTGGACCGCGGGGAGATCAGCGCGGCTATTCTGCAGTTTGAGAAGGCCAAGGCCCAGGATGAGGAAAACAACACCGTGGACGTGGACGGCCTGCTGCTGCTCGGAAGCGCCTACGAGGCGGACGGGAGAACGGAGGACGCGGCAAATCTGTACGAGGAAATCTATACGGAAACGCCCAGCCGTCCTGAAGCTTACGTGAACCATATCCGCATCCTGCTGGCAAGCGAAGAACCCGGGAGCAAGGCCAAAGCCAGCGAACTGATGAAGACCGCCTACGAGAAGACCGGTGAAAAAAGCTTTTATACGCAGCGGAACGATCTGGTTCCCGCGCCGCCGGAGGTCAGTCTGACGGCGGGATACTACAATTCCAGAAGGTATATTTCCATTACGTCCTATCAGGGATACGACGTATATTACACGTTTGACGAAAACGCCGAGCTGCCCGCGGGGGGAACGCTTTTCACGCAGGAAGTGCTGCTGGACGAGGGGATTTACACGCTGCGCGCCGTGGCCGTATTCGGGGAACTGGTTTCGGACGAACTGCACGGCACCTACCGGATCATCATGCCGTCCCCGCAGACGCCCCGGACGTCTCTGGCGCCCGCCACCTACAAAACCCGGCAGCGGGTGCGGCTGAAGCCCGGCGAGGAGAACGAGAACGACGACGACATCGTGATCTATTACACCATCGACGGATCCTCCCCCGACGCGGACAGCCCGATCTACGACGGAGAGCCTTTCTGGCTGCCCGGCGGAAGGGTGACGCTGAAAGCCGTGGCGGTCAACAAATACAACAAGGTCTCCAACATGCTGGAAAGGCTGTACAAAATAGATATTCCGGAGCCGCTCCGTGGCTACAATTCCGAGCAGGACGCGCCGAAAAACTTTACGCTGTACGTGACCAACATGATCGATTTCCAGCAGACCTTCGGCCAGGGAACGCTCGTCGGGGAAACCACCATGGAAAACCTGGACACCGAATGC
>ONXY01000035.1 GCA_900321945.1 uncultured Eubacteriales bacterium
CGACAGAACAGCCATTTATGAAAGTAACCAGCCACCGGCCCGGCCGGTGGTTTTTCATTTGCGGGTACAGCTCCGCCGTACAGCCAGTCCTTACGCAGGCCGCCGGAATCAGGTTATTCCGCCTGTGTATAGCACCTGATCGCGAAGTTGTCATAGGCAAATCCGCTGTTGTTCATGTCCTGATTGAGCGCGTCAAGCCGGCTGACAATCTCCGTCCAGTCCGTCCAGGCGCCTCCGCAGCCAACGAAGCTCTCACCGGGATTAACGACCGTCCGGGCATAGCAGCCCAGATTTTCAAACCCGTAGTAATCAATACCCGCCCTGTTCAGGTCAATCGTAAAAGCCAGTTCGCTCCGGCCTCCGGTTCCTGCCCGGACAACAACCGCATAGCGGGAGCCGCCGGGAATCCGGATCCCCTCCCCCAGGTCGATCGTGTGGAAGCCGGCGTAGGTGAAATGGGCGCTGTATTCTCCCGCCAGCGTCCCGTCGGCCGGGCTTCCGGCTTCCGGCTCCAGCAGGTAAACACTGCAATCCACGTCGGTTTCAGCGTTTGCTGTTTCAACGCCGATGAAGCGCAGGAGACATGCATGCTCCGCCTCAAAGACGTTGGCCATGCGGACGTCCTCCGCGAAAACAGCGGACGTCTGGCTCATGACAGGCAGGAAATCATACAGGCTGGCTTCGAGAGGCGTACCCCCGGCCGATTCAGCAGTATCGAAATCGAAGCTGATGCAGAAAGCCAGGCTCTGGTCGTAATAGGACAGCCAGAAAAAGCCGGAGCCGCCGTTTCCCCAGTCGTTAACAGCACGGGGATCGCTGTTGATACTGCTGCCCTCGGTATTCTTCACAAGGAAGGCGCCGTCTCCGCCGATCGTTCCGCAGGGATCGTTGAAATATTCCTTCGGGAAGGAATCGTCATATCCCACGATACAGACGGCATGGCCCGGTTTAACCCACTTGTTTACGGAAGCCGGATCGGAGGGGTCGTATGAACTGTCGTAGGTATAATGCGCCCAGACGGCAGCTTTCGGGTCACCGGTCGGCTGCCCGTCCGCATCCAGGAAACTCATGAACGACGGCATGCCCGCAGGCACTTTCATCCCGGGTTCCGGGTAATCGCCCGAAAACGCGGCGGCCACCGCCCGGCCCCGCGCAAGCTCCGAACGGATAGCGTCAATTCCCGCCCGGTTGAACACGTAAGCGCCGTCCGTACCCCTGAGGGCGGGATCCGGGAGGATATTGCCGTTTTTCAGGAAATACAGCGATCCGAAACGAAGGGATTCGTCCACAGACCAGTCCCCGGCGTTCTCCGGCCTGAGCAGGGCGAAAACCTTTTTCCCTTTCAGTTCCTCAAAAGGCCGGTCCGTAAAAGCCCTGGCCCACATGAGGACGTCCTCTCCGGTTTCGGGATCCGTTTCCTCGTAGCCCTGCGCTTCCCATTCGGCGGCCAGTGCTTCCGCATCCGCCCCGGCGGCCAGGTAATCCCGTTCCACAAAGCTGCCGGTATCGATCATTCCCTCATCGGAAAACACAGCCGCAACCAGCCGGATCTTGGCGTAATCGATGTCAGAGGTTTTAGCGTAAGGCACCGCTTTCTCCGCTGCGGGTCCCATACCCGCCGACCAGGCGGCTGCCGCGGAGCTGTCGAATCCGCCCGATTCCAGCTTCTTCCGGCTGACGTCGGAAGGATCGTCCGTGTCTGCGGTTATCGTATACAATCCTTCGCCGCCCTGTGAAGGGTACTGCGCACAGTCCTCCGGCAGCGCCGTGGAGGCGAACCAGGCCAGGTGAAGCTCCGATAGGTCAAACAGACTGTTCTCGCCTGCGGAAAAATCGTGCCCGAGGTCATAGGCGATGCTCGACTCAGCCGCAGCAACGGCGCCGAAGCTCCAGCATGTTCCCCACGGATCCTGCCGCTTTATTTCGGAAACGTAATTTCTGCCGTCCATATCCCGCAGATCCGCCTTCGGCGGCAGTCCGGACGTATCAACCGCGGGAAGGCGCGCTTCCGGCCCTGCAACCAGGCGGTTTATTTTCTGCCTGCACTGCCGGTCCAGGGCAAGATCCACCGAGTGCACAGCTGCCGCAATCTCGTCCGCGGTCAGCA
>ONXY01000491.1 GCA_900321945.1 uncultured Eubacteriales bacterium
ACCGGAGCCACGTGCGCCAGGGGCGTCAGCTTTCCGGTCCGCCCCAGTTCCCACGTCACTTTCTCCAGCCGGGTGACGCATTCCTCGGCCTCGAATTTATACGCGACGGCCCAGCGGGGAAATTTTTCCGTGAACCCCATCTGCTCACGAAGGGCTGTGTCTCCGACCTTGATGACCACGCCGTCGATCAGCCAGTCCAGACGGTCCCGCTCCTCCCCGATTCTGCGGATTTCCCTTTCCAGTTCCTCCCGGCCCGTTCCGCTGCCGAGATACGGGCTGACCTGAAATCCGTTCCGGCGGAGAAACTCGAGCATCTCAGGCTGACTGGAATAAGGAGGGTTCTCAATCGTTCCGATCTGATAAAAGAAGGCGTCCAGGTGTCTTGAGGCCGTGACCGCGGGATCGAGATTCCGCAGGGCCCCTGCGGCGGCGTTCCGCGCGTTTTTCAGGGGCGTCTTCGCGGTCCGGTTGTATTTTTCAAGCGTGCTCAGCCGCATGATGCACTCGCCCTGAACCTCCGTCAGGCCTTTCCACGGGATCTCCCTCGGAATGGAGTGGATCGTCAGCGCCTGCGGAAGAATGGCCTCCCCGGTCACGCCGTTTCCACGCGTCGCGGCCTGAACAAGCTTCCCGTCCTCATAGGTCAGATTCAGCGTCAGGCCGTCGAACTTGTATTCCACGTAATACTGCAGATCCTTCCGGCCTGCCAGCTTCTCGGTCCGGGCGATCCAGGCGTCCAGCTCCTCCAGACTCTGAACCTTGTCCATGCTCCACAGACGGGTAATGTGCCTGTGCTCCTCAAAGCCTTTCAGCGGCTCCCCTCCGACCTGCCGGGTCGGGGAATCGGGCAGAACCGTTCCGGTTTCCGCCTCCAGAGCCTTCAGCTCGTCGTACATCCTGTCCCACTGCATGTCGCTGATGACCGGATTATCCAGCACATAGTAGGCATACGAGGGTTCCTTCAGCCGGTCCACCAGCTGCCGCATGCGGATCATGGGATCGGTCATGTGTTCAGTCCTCCAGTTTCACAATCGGCGCGATGCTCATCGCGAATTCTTTCACGGATCCGTCCGAAAACGCGACGGTGATCCTCGCGTCCGCTCCGCTTCCGGAGACGGAAAGGACGGAGCCCTCCCCGAATTTCCGGTGCCGGACTCTGTCGCCAGGCCGGAAGAGCCTGCTGACGGCGCTTTCGGCCTCCTGCCTCGCCCTGCTGGGCATAAATCCCTTCTGAACGCCGGGGATGCTGTCGAGATTCATTCCCCGGAACGTCAGCTTCGGCTTCGCCTCCGGCCGCGGCGGATGAACGGACCGGAAGCCGTCCGTCCGCGCGGCTCCCGGAGGCGTGATCCTCCGCGCGGCCCCGACAGACCCGAACATCCCGGAGACATTTCCGGACCGCCCGTCCCGCCATTCCTCGGTCAGCCTTCCCGGTATCTCGGAGAGAAACCGGCTGGGCGGGTTGAACCCCTGCTGATTGTACAGGCTGCGCGATCGGGCCCGGCTCAGGAAAAGCCTTCTTCTCGCGCGGGTAATGCCGACGTACATCAGCCGGCGCTCCTCCTCCATGCGGCTTTCGTCCTCCTGGCTGCGGAAACTCGGAAAGAGATTCTCCTCCATTCCGGAGATAAAAACGTTCGGAAACTCCAGCCCCTTGGCCGAGTGCAGGGTCATCAGCGTGACGCTTCCCGTGCCTTCCTCGGCCCGGTCGAGATCCGTCACAAGCGCCACGTTCTCAAGATAGCTTTCCAGCGTCGCGTTCTCGCTCATCCGGGCGAACTCATGAACGGCTCCCATGAATTCGTCGACGTTTTCGACGCGGGAGCGCGCCTCGTCGCTGTCTTCTTTGAGATACTGCTCCCGCAGCCCCGTTTTCTCAATCAGGGCCGCGACGAACTCCTCCAGCGGCATCGCGTCCTTCATCGCGCTCAGCAGCGTCATCAGCATGAAAAAATCCGTCACGCTTTTCCTGGCCCGGCCGCCGAGCCCTTCGGGAAGATCGCTCAGCGCGCTGTAAAGCGGCATATCGTTCTCCGCGGCGTGATCCGCGAGCTGCTGCACCGTGCTGTCGCCGATGGAGCGCCGCGGAACGTTGATGATTCGTCTCAGGCTGATATCGTCGGACGGGTTTGTCAGGACCCGCAGATAGGCGACAATATCCCGTATCTCCTTCCGGTCATAGAACTTCTGTCCTCCGAAAACCCTGTAGGGTACGCCGGCGCGCATCAGCATTTCCTCAAGCACGCGGCTCTGCGCGTTCGTACGGTACAGGACGGCCGAATCCCCGGGCTTTCCGCCGTTCCGGTTCAGATCGCGGATCCGGTCTGCGATCCAGGCGGCCTCGTCCCGTTCGTCTCCGGCGGTAAAGACCGTAATCTTTTCCCCTTCGCCGATCTGCGTCCAGAGGCGCTTGTCCTTCCGGCCCGTATTGTGCGCGATGACCTGATTGGCCGCGTCCAGAATCGTGGAGGTGGACCGGTAGTTCTGCTCCAGCCGGATCACCGCCGCGTCCGGATAGTCCTTCTCAAAATCAAGAATGTTCTGTATATCGGCCCCGCGCCAGCCGTAGATGCTCTGATCGTCGTCCCCGACCACGCAGAGATTCCTGCTTTTCGCCGTCAGAAGGCGCACCAGTTCGTACTGCGCCTTGTTTGTGTCCTGATACTCGTCCACAAGCACGTACCGGAACCGGTTCTGCCAGCTCTCCAGTACCGGAGGATGATCCGCCATCAGTTCCAGCGTCCGGATCAGGAGGTCGTCAAAGTCCAGCGCGTTCAGGCTTCTGAGCCGTTTCTCGTACTCCGTCATGACGTCGTGGATCAAAGAGGAACGGTGATCCCTCAGAGACTTCGAGAACCATTCATCCGGGGACAAAAGTTTGTTTTTCGCGTCGCTGATCTTTCCCCTGATCTCGCGGACCGGCAGAAACTTCTCATCTATATTCAGTTTTTTCAGGATTTCCTTAACCACCGCGGTCTGATCGTCTTCGTCGTAGATGGCGAAAGACCGCTGATATCCGAGCTTCTCTATATCGCGGCGGAGAATCCGCGCGCAGACGGAATGGAAGGTTCCGATCCACGCGTCGTCCGCTGCGTTGTCTCCCGCCAGCCGCGCGATCCGGTCCTTCATTTCCCTCGCGGCTTTGTTCGTGAACGTCAGAGCCAGAATGCTCCACGCCGGAACGCCGTGCTCAATGAGATTGGCCGCCCTGTAGGTAAGCGCCCGGGTCTTCCCGCTCCCGGCGCCCGCAAGAATCAGCAGAGGTCCCTCCAGCGTTTCCGCCGCCTGCCTCTGTTCCCTGTTCAGTCCGCTGAAATCCATTTCTTCCCGATACCCGTCCTTCAACCGTTGATTGTCCGAAAAGGAGTGACTGAGCCCCTACCGGGGATTACGTTCCCGGCTCCTCCTCGCGGATCTTGTCCAGAACCCGGTCGTATCCGTCCGCGCCGTAGCTGAGCGACCGCTTCACGCGGGAAATCGTGGCGCTGGAAGCCCCCGTTTCGCTGGCGATTTTCTGATAGGTTTCCTTTTTCCGCAGCAGATAGGCAACCTCGAGCCGCTGTGCGATGCTCCGGATTTCGGGGATCGTGCACAGATCTTCAAAAAAGCGGTAGGCGTCCTCCTCGTTCTCCAGCGCCAGCACCGCCTGCATCAGCATATCCGTCTGCCTGTTGCGAATCTTTGGCTCGAACATTTCCGTCCCTCCTCAAGACAGTTTCGCACTTTACCTTGCGATAATATCATACACCAAAAACAGTCCGAACACAACCGGAAAAGGAACAAAAGCCCCGGGGAGACTCTATCTCCCCGGAGCGGAAATCCGCGTGATTCTTTCATTCGGGACCGGCGCTACACGTTGAAGAGCAGCTCGTCGTAAGTCGGGAACGGCCAGGCTGCCCGGTCTGTAACGGACTCCATTTCATCGGCCGCGGCCCGGAGCTCGGCCATGGCCGGGATCACATGATCATGCATATAACGGGCTCCGGTCAGGGCGTCCTCTCCCGCCGGGCGCCGGTCCATCGCGGCCGACAGCGCCTCTATGCCCTTTCCGAGGCGGTCGCATCCCGCGCTCAGCTTCCTGACGAGTTCCTCCGCCGCGGCGTGGGGAATGGACGGACTGAGCCGGATCACCCGGTTCGCCGCCTCAGCCATCTCTCCGGTATACCGGACGACGGCCGGCAGAATCTCTCTGCGGGCCATCATCAGCATGGTTTTGGCTTCGATCCCGGTCATCTTGGCGTAGCTGTCCAGGCCGATATCCATGCGGCTCTTCAGCTCGCTCCCGCTCAGAACCTTATGCGTCGCGAAAAGCTTCACGTTCTTTTCGGCCGTGTAGCAGGGCAGCGCGTCCACGGTGGAGTCAAGCCTGAGCAGGCCGCGTTTCTCCGCCTCCTTCACCCATTCGCCGGAATAATTGTTACCGTTGAAGATGATCCGCTTATGCTCCCGGATGTTCCGGACGATCAGAGCGTGGAGCGCTTCGTGGAAGTTCTCCGCGGTCTCCAGTTCGTCCGCGAACTGGCGGAGGCTCTCCGCGACGATGGTGTTCAGCACCACGTTCGCGGTGGAGATGGACGCGCTGGAGCCGAGCATCCGGAATTCAAACTTGTTTCCCGTAAAGGCGAAGGGCGACGTCCGGTTCCGGTCCGTGGTATCCTTCGGGAATTTCGGCAGCATATGGACGCCGATCGTCATATCCGCCTTTTCCCTTCCGCTGTAATCGGCGCCGCTGTCCAGGGCCTCCAGAATCTCCGTCAGCTCGTCCCCGAGAAAAATGGAAATGATCGCGGGCGGAGCCTCGAATCCGCCCAGCCGGAGATCGTTCCCCGCGCTGGCCACGGAAGCCCGGAGGAGATCCTGATTCTCGTCAACCGCCTTGATGACGCTTACGAGGAAAAGCAGGAACTGGGCGCTCTCGTGGGGGCTGTCTCCCGGCTCGAGAAGGTTGTAACCCGTATTTGTGGTCAGGCTCCAGTTGTTGTGTTTTCCGCTGCCGTTCACGCCGGCGAAGGGTTTCTCGTTCAGCAGGCACATGAGTCCGTGCCGCCCGGCCACCTTCTTCATGATCTCCATCGTCAGCTGGTTGTGATCGCAGGCGATGTTGGCGATGGAATAGATCGGAGCCATCTCGTGCTGCGCGGGCGCCGTCTCGTTGTGCTCCGTTTTCGCCAGAACGCCGAGCTTCCACAGTTCCTCGTTCAGCTCGGTCATGAACGCCTGCACGCGGGGCTTGATCGTTCCGAAAAAATGATCACCCAGCTCCTGCCCTTTCGGCGCGGGTACGCCGAACAGGGTCCGGCCCGCGAAAACCAGATCCTTCCGCTGATCGTAAAGCTTTTTATCTACAAGGAAGTACTCCTGTTCAGGCCCTACCGAGGGAACCACACGGGTCGCGTCGTTCCGGCCGAACAGTTTCAGAACGCGTACAGCCTGTCTGCTCAGCGCTTCCATGGAGCGGAGGAGAGGCGTTTTCTTGTCCAGCGCCTCGCCGCTGTAGCTGCAGTACGCGGTAGGGATACAGAGCGTGCTTCCTTTAATGAAGGCGTAGCTGGTCGGATCCCAGGCCGTATAGCCCCTGGCCTCGAAGGTGGACCGCAGGCCTCCGCTCGGCAGGCTGCTCGCGTCGGCCTCGCCCCGGACCAGTTCCTTTCCGCTGAACTCGTTGATGACCTTTCCGCCCGGAACCGGGGTGATGAAAGCGTCGTGCTTTTCGGCGGTTACGCTGTTCAGCGGCTGGAACCAGTGCGTGTAATGGGTTGCTCCCCGCTCGATCGCCCAGTCCTTCATCGCGTTCGCCACCACGCTCGCAACCTGCGGATCCAGGCGTCTCCCGTCGTCAATGGTCTTGTGCAGAGCCCTGTACGTTTCCTTCGGAAGCCGCTCCCGCATCACGAAATCGTTGAATACGTTGATCCCGAAGGTTCCTTCCATGCCCGTCGTCATGATTCCCAGCCCCTTTACCGTTCGTCGTGAACCGTTCAACAGTTTAGAGGAGGTTATTCTCCTTGTCAAGGGTGCGGCCGGAACTTCCGCGGTCCGCACAGGAAAACAGTTTCTTTCCGGCCGCGCTATTTTTACAGTTTATACGGGTTTTCCGGGTCTTGCTTTTCCTATTTCCGGATGGTATAATCCGGCATGAAAGGGAATCCTTTCCTACAATAATAACGGAGGTGTATTGATATGAAATGGGTTTGCAGCGTCTGCGGGTATGTTTACGAAGGTCCGGAACCGCCGGAGAAATGTCCGGTCTGCAAGGCTCCCGCCAGCAAGTTCATCAAGCAGGAATCTGAAATGACCTGGGCCGCCGAGCATGTGGTCGGCGTGGCGCAGGGCTCCCCGGACGACATCATCGCGGATCTTCGCGCCAACTTCCAGGGCGAGTGCACCGAAGTCGGCATGTATCTGGCAATGGGCCGCGTCGCCGCGCGGGAAGGCTATCCGGAAATCGCCGAATACTGGAAGACGGCCGCCTTTGAGGAGGCGGAACACGCCGCCAAGTTTGCCGAGCTTCTGGGCGAGGTGCTGACCGATTCCACGGAAAAGAACCTGCGGATGCGCGTGGAAGCCGAGAACGGCGCCACCGCCGGCAAGACCGATCTGGCCAAGCGCGCCAAGGCCCTGAACCTGGACGCCATCCACGACACCGTACACGAGATGGCCAGGGACGAAGCCCGTCACGGCAAGGCCTTCGCGGGGCTGCTGAAGAGATATTTCGGGAAGTAATCTCACAGAGGACAGCGCTTGTTTCGCTGTCCTCTTTCTTTCATGTATTACCGGTATGAGCAGCAGAACGCCATATTTTAGTATAGAAAAGAAGTTGATTCGCAATGACAGACAAAAGGATTGAATTGAACGACTACGAAATCGACAGGGTGGTCGGCGGAGCAGGGCGCCGGCCCGTTCAGGACGCCGGCAGACCCGGAGTGAAAGTTGGCATCGGAGATGTGTCGGGCGGGATCAAAAACGGCTCGGATGATGCTTCGAACAGTATAAAGAACGCTGCGGACCAGGCCAATCCCCTGCGGAAACCCAATCCGTAATGACGATGCTTTTCACGATATGCAGCGGCTGCGGCCGCAAATACTGAACAGGCATAGGCACAGCGAAGCCTTTCGCTGCAAAGCTTTCCGGGAACTGCCGGTGCGATGCTTCGGGCAGTAAACCTCAGCGGAAGGGCGGATTACCCTCTCATTCTAATCTGTACGGACAAGGAAGGAGGCGGCTCATGAAAAGCGACGGCCGGAAAAGGTGCGCTGATCTTCCGCCTTCTGAGCTGGATCAGGCAATCACATGTTCCCATTCTAAACGCTGCCTGCTGAAGGCGGGCGTGAATACGCTCGGTCAGCTGCGCGCTCTGTCGCGAAAGGATCTTCTGCGTATCCGGGGCATCGGTCCTGCGACTGCGGACGGCATTCTTGACGCGCTGGCGCGGCACGCATCGGAATCGGTCATCAGACTTCCCAGATAAACCGCCGGCCGCGCAAAAGCCCCTCAGCGGTCTTTTGAAACGGGTATTTCATCTTCCGCGGTCAGATCCATTCGTTCCTCCTTTGTCAGCGGAAATCGCGGCGCCGGCTTCGCTTCGCAGCAGCGGATGAACGGGTTTTATCAATGCGTAAAGCATCCGGAAGCAGTCGCCTGTGTTCTGGAGTTCTGAGCCCCTGAACTCCAGGCGGAGAAGCCGGTTTCCCGGACAGGAAGGCATATTTTCGGAGAGCGGTTTCCCAAAGCCGCTCCCCTTTTCATTTCCGGGTTTCAGGCTCTGCACCCGCAGGAGCGCTCGTTGACAAAAAGCATGAACGATCATATAATAAATCCGCTGAGCAATATTCCGTCTGATACGCCATACGGCACCGAGGATGGCGTCCTTTCGGGAACCGGTACGGCAGAGCCGCCGCCGGGCGTTCAGAAAGAATTTTGTAAATAAGGAGGACCGAAATGCTTCTTAAACTGATCTCCGGACTGATCGTCGGAGGCGTGTCCGGATTCGCTGCCAACAAACTCATGAAGGGCAGGTCGGAGGGTATGCTCCGCAATATCCTGCTCGGCGTCGCCGGCGGATTCGTCGGCGGATATCTCGGGAATCTGATCGGAATCGGCGGGGGCTGGATCTCCGGCATTCTTCTCGCTATCGGCGGGTCCTGCCTGATCATATGGATCGCCGGAAAGATCTCGAAATAAGCGCCCGGCAGACAGGTATACCGCGGCAAAGGTTTAAAAACGGCTCCGCCTTCGGGCGGAGCTTTCTTTTTACGCTTCGGCGGGCGGATTCTCCGGCCGCTGTTTTTTCTTTTTCTCCCGGGCGATCAGAATCCTGTCCAGAACCACGGTGAATACGCCGACGATCAGGAACATATAATAGGTAAAGAACCGCCAGACCAGCAGCGCGAGGCCGATGTGATCCGCGGGAATGATTCCCTTGTAATACAGCAGAAATCCGCCTTCCTGGGCCCCGCTGGCGCCGGGCAGGGGCGTATAGCAGGCGCTGACGAACAGCAGAAAACTGATGGTGATCAGCTGATACCAGGCCGTTCCTGAAAAGCCGAAAGCGTGATACACGAAATAGATGGATCCGATCAGGCCCATGACGCTCAGGCAGCTGCACAGAATCTGCATGATCAGCCTTTCGGGTTTCCGGGTCAGATCCATCAGCGCCGTGTGGTATGTGTCCAGCACGTCCGTCGTTACGGCGGCGACCGCTTCCTGATTCTTGACGAGCCGGATTTTTGCGGCCATCCGGATGAACCACATCGCGATGCGCTGGATCAGGTTCCGCTGGAACATGGCCATCAGGCACAGGGGAACCACGACGAAATTAATGGCCCAGCCGAGCCTGCAGAGCCAGACCGCCTCGCCCAGCTGAGCGCGGACGAACTCCCGGTTGAAAATCCAGAAGATCATGCTCAGCGCGCAGATCACGAACTGGTTGCAGAGAAGGCGGATGGTGGCGGCCATGGTGCCGTAGCCAACGGGAACGCCGGCCTTCCGCAGGCTGTTGACCTGCATGGGCTGCCCGCCCGCGCTGGAGGGGGTGATGTTGCTGTAGTAGAATCCGATCAGAGCTGCGTTCACGGTTCTTCCGAGACTCACGGAAAAGCCTTCCGCCCGCAGATAGACCCAGGCGCTGAACGAATCGAAAAACATATAGGCGAACCAGCACCCGAAAATGCCCAGAACCCAGAGCGGATCCATGCCTTTGAGGGCTGCCCAGGCGTTCTCCAGATCGCTGTTGCTGAACGCGATTCCGATAACCATCGCGATGCTCGCGAGAACCAGAACGCTGCTCACCAGTTTCTTCAAGCTTATCTTCATGGGACTCTCTTTCAGTTTCTTTTTTCCGTCGTCCCGGGAGTGAAATACTCTTTTCAGCCGGCTGTATCTTTTCTGCGCCCGATCAGCGTCTCATATTTCAGAATCACATCGTCCATGATGTCGCTCCAGGGCTTTGGGATGGTATTCCGGGCCGCGGTTCCGGCTTCCCGGGATTTCTTCAGCCCTTCCCGGACGGCGCGGGCGATGTCGTCCGGACTGTCTTCGCAAAGGAATCCGTTCACCCCGTCCGTAATTCCCTCTGCGCTGCAGCTTCCCCTGACCAGCACGGACGCCGTCCCGTTGACGGCGGCTTCCCGGACGACCATCGGCGCGTTGTCGTACACCGAGGGAAAGACGAACAGGTCGGAAAGCGCGTAAAGGCTCCGCAGCTCGTCGCCGTTGCGGATAAAGCCGAGGAAGCCGACCCGGTCCCGCAGATTCAGGTCTCCGGTCAGCTTTTCCAGATTTCCGCGGTCCGGGCCTTCTCCGGCCAGCAGCAGGGTGAAGTCGAGCCCCTCCTTCTTCAGGATGGAAGCGGCCCTCAGAATGGAGTGAATGTTTTTTTTCCGGCTGATCTGTCCGACAAAAAGAAGCACCTTCCTGTTTTCGGGAATTCCGAGTCTCCGCCGGGTTTCCGCGGCCCGCTCGGTATCGATTTCATATACGTCCGTGCCGTTCGGCGCGATGTCGATGGAGCCTCTGTACCCGTAGGCGCGCAGCACTTCGGCGGTCTCATGGTTCACGGCCCAGACCGCGTCGCATTTGTTGTACACGTTCAGCACCAGATTGACCACGCCGCTGGAAATCTTTTTGCTGTGCGTGATCTTGAACGCGTCGTCATAGTATTTGCTGTGAAAGGTGGCGACAATGGGAATCCGGGGGTTTTCCCGCTGGATCTCCCTGGCGACTCTCGCGCTGAGGAAGGGAGAATGAATATGCAGAATATCGAAAGGAATCGCCCGGATGGTTCTGCGGAATTCCGTACTCCAGTCCGGAACGCCGAGACGGTAGTTCTGGCCGGGAATCTGAATCCCTTTATACGTCAGTATTCTCAGACCTTCTATTCTTGTGTGAAGAGGGTCCTCCGGAGCGATATAGTACGCCTGATGACCCTTCTGCTCCAGCGTCTGGCAATACGCCCAGCAAACGCGGCCCACGCCGTCCTGCATGGGCGGAAAGGTTTCTGTCAGCTCGCCGATAATCATCCGCGTCCTCCCGTCCGGTAAGGTGATAGGTTATTATACCCTGAAATTCCCGTTCTGTCCACCATGGAGTCAGATCCCGACCGTCCGCAGCTGTTTTTCCGCTTTATTCAGAACCTCGCACCCGTTTTCCGTCACAAGCACCAGATCCTCCACGCGGACGCCGAACCGCCCGGGGAGATACACGCCGGGCTCGACGGAAAAGATCATTCCCGGTTCGGCTCTTCCGGTATTGGAGGAGCTTACGTCGCCCTTTTCATGATCCGTCTGGCCGATAAAATGGCCCAGCCGGTGGTTAAAGTATTCTCCGTACCCCGCTTCGGAAATCAGATCCCTGGCGGCCGCGTCGATATCGCAGAACCGGACGCCGGGCCGTACGAGCGCCTCGGCCCGTTCGTTGGCCTCCCGTACGAGGCCGTATACTTTCTCAAACTCCGGATCGGGCTGCCCGCAGAAGAAAGTGCGCGTCATGTCCGAACAGTACCGATCATATACGCATCCCATATCAATCAGCACGCACCGGCCTTCGCGCAGCGCCGTGCCGTCCGGTTCGTGATGCGGATCCGCCGCGTTGGCCCCGAAGGAGACGATTGTCGGAAAGCTGTTTCCGGACGCGCCCTGCTTCAGAAACTCAGCGTCGATAAACCGGGCGGCTTCCTTCTCGGTCATCCCGGGCCGGACGTATTCCGAAGCCATGGTATTGACGAGATCGTTGATTTCCGACGCCTTCCGCATCCGCGCGATTTCCGAGGCGTCCTTGACCGCCCTGCATTCGTCCACGCAGTCCGATGCCAGCACGGGACGCATTCCCGGGCACCGTTCCGTCAGCGGAATCAGAAAACCGGCGCGCCATTCCTTATCGATGCCGAGAGGGGCCTCCGGATCGATTCTTCCGGCGATCAGCCCGACGCCGTCGTCCGTGTCGCCGAACACGACTTCCGGAAAGCGGTCCTGTTTCACGCTGAAAAGCCTGTTCAGGAACAGCGTATGCCTTCCGTTCCGACAGATCAGAAACGCGAAAAGCCTTTCCATCGGCTCGACGTCCACGCCCGTCAGATACCATATGCTCCGGGGATCTGTAACCAGCATCTGGTTCAGTCCCATGCTCCCCATTTTCTCCAGCACCCTGCCGATCCGGCCGTTCATCTTGCATCCCCGCCTTCCCCGCCCGCTCCGGACGGTCCTTCCCGTCCCGTTTATTATATCTGTCCGTATGGATGAAAACAAGTGCGGACTTCCAGGAACGGGTCCGAAAACAAAATGGGCCGCGAAACCGCGGCCCGGAGAAAGCTTTCGCCCGGATTATCTGGTTCCCTTGTCGTAGGGAATTCCCTCCGCTTTCGGGGCGGCGGAGTTTCTGGACGTGAACGCGAGCACGATCAGGCAGACAATGTAGGGCATCATATTGTACACATTGCTGGGAAGATTGAGGGAAACCAGCGCCGGGAAGCCGGCATAGGTGTTCGACAGCGCCCGGAAGAGGCCGAAAAGAAGCGCGGCCAGGGCGATCCTTCTCGGTTTCCACTGGCCGAAGATCATAACGGCCAGCGCGAGGAAACCGAAGCCCGCGACGCCGTTCTCAAACTTCCAGAGGGATACGCCGGCCAGAATGTAGCACAGACCGCCCAGTCCGGCCAGCGCGCCGGAAATCAGAACGCCGGTCCAGCGCATTTTCACAACGCTGATGCCGACGGAGTCCGCCGCCTGGGGATGCTCGCCGCAGGCCATCAGCCGCAGGCCCAGACGGTTCTTGTACAGCATGAAATAGACCAGAACGACCGCCAGCACGGCGACCAGCATAAACCAGTTGAACTCGAAGCCGTTGATGTTTACGATAAACATCTTCCGGGCCGCCACGTACTCGATTTCAGAGGAGTGGTTGTCCGGGTTGGCGGCCGTATTCATCGCCTTTACGAAAACAGTCGCGGCTGCGGTGGCCAGAAGGTTCATGGCGGTTCCGACCAGCGTCTGGTCCGCCTTGAAATGGATGGAAGCGATGCCCAGCAGGCTGGAATACAGCATGCCAAGCAGGGCTGCCGCAATCATGGCCGCGAGCACCATAATAAACGGGGACGACGTGGCGAGATTGCTCATGACCAGAGCGCCTCCCAGCGCTCCGATGACCATGATTCCCTCCAGGCCCAGATTGATGATTCCGGAGTGTTCCGAAATGCAGCCTCCCAGCGCGACAAGCAGAAGAACGGAGGCGAAGATTAACGTATATTGAATCAGAAGCAGCATGTTTTATTTCGCCCCTTTCTTTTCCCTGTTCCGGGAGAGCGCCCGGTTCATGGTCAGTTTGATGAAGAGCACAAACCCGCACAGATAGATGATGATGGAGGAAATGACGTCGGAAATCTGCGACGAATAGAAGTTGGTGTTCACATACTGTCCGCCGTCGGTGATGTGCTGGATAAAGAAGGAGGAGAAGATCGTTCCGATCGGGTTCAGTCCGCCGAGGAACGCGGCGGCGATTCCGTTGAAGCCCATGGACGGAACCGAGGACTGCGTGCATTCCCACCTCATGTATCCCGTCTGATAAAGCATGGAGGCGCCGAGCCCGGCCAGAGCGCCGGAAATCATCAGCGTCAGGATGATGTTCCGGTTCTCCGCCATGCCCGCATATCGGGCAGCGTTTTTGTTGTTGCCCGTGGCCTTCAGTTCATAGCCGAAACGGGTCTTGCTCAGAACGACGGCCACCAGCACCGCGATCAGAAGCGCCAGCGGGACGGCGATCGTGATATATGTGTTTTTGTTGAACAGATCGCTGAGCCCCGCGTTCGGAAGAAGCGCGGAGGGGTTGACGTCCTTCAGGTACAGCGTATAGGGGCTGGCCTGCTCCTTCACGTTCGTCAGGATCGTGTTGGTCGTGTAAAGCGCGATCCAGTTCAGCATGATGCCGGAAATAACCTCGTTCACGTTGCAGTAGGCTTTCAGGAAGCCGACGATCGCGCCGAGCACGGAGGCCGCGACAATCGCGAACAGCATGCAGGGCAGCCATCCCCAGCCCCAGGCCAGCGCGGCGTACAGACTGGCGCAGGCGCCGGCCACGTACTGCCCGGCCGCTCCGATATTGAACAGACCCACCTTGTAAGCAAACAGAATGCTCAGGGAGCACATGATCAGCGGAATGGTCTTCGCCAGCGTATTGCCGAACTGTTTCAGCTGCTGCTGCGGGCGGCTCCAGGTGAAGAAGTTTTTGATGACGTTCAGAATGGACTCGCCCGCGCCCGCGGGATTAATGAAAAGCAGCACGATAAATCCGATCAGCAGACCGGCCAGCACGCAGAGAAGCGAGGCGATAATGGTCTGCACGGCGGGTATCCGGAGGATTGCCAGGCCGTCTTTCTTTTCGGCCGGTTTTTTCTTTATATCGTTACCCTGCATTTTTATACCGCCTCCCTCTTCGCGCCGGCCATGTAGAGGCCCATTTCCTCGGGATTCGTCTTCTTCGGATCCAGCTGTCCGACGATCTCTCCCTCATACATGACGAGAATCCGGTCCGAAACGTCCAGAACCTCGTCCATTTCCAGGGAAACCAGAAGAACGGCCTTTCCGGCGTCCCGCTGGGCGACCCGCTGCTTGTGGATATACTCGATCGCG
>ONXY01000130.1 GCA_900321945.1 uncultured Eubacteriales bacterium
ACCGACGCCTCCGACGGGGTGCCGATTCCCGACATGGAGAAAGTCACAAGAGCCTACGGCCTGAACTATATTCCGTGCAGGAATCCCGCGTCGCTGGAGGAAGCCGTGAAGGAGACTCTGGCGGCCGAAGGCCCCACGGTCTGCGAGGTAACGGTCAGCAAGGATCTGGAAGTGGAGCCCCGGCTGAAATCCGTGGCCCGGCCGGACGGAACCTTCGGCATGCCCAGCTATGAAAACCTGTACCCGAATCTGCCGGAGGACGTGCTGAAGGCGGAAATGGCCAGAGCCTTCGAAGAATAAGGGGAAACGGGCATGCGCGTCGCAGACAGAATCATCCGGGTTCCCTACGTGTGGGAAACCCTGCGGAAAGCGGGGCTTCTGAAGGGATATCAGAAAAAGGAATACGCCCGGCTGCTGAGGGCAAGGAAAGAAATCGACGCCCGCCTGGCCCGGAAACGGGCCGCCGGCGAACCGGCGAACGTCGTTTTCGTGTGCCACCGGCCCCAGATCTGGGCTTCCCTGAAGGGCGTCTATGAGGCGCTGAAGGCGGATCCGCTTTTTCAGGTAAAGATCGTCGCCGTTCCGCTGCGGAGCCCGGTGAAGGGGCGGGGATACCTGAACGAGGTTTATACCTCCGAGGGAGCGGAGGCTTTCTTCCGGGACGAAGGCTGTCTGGAGGGATACGACTACCGGACGAAAAAATGGCTGGATCTGCGCACGCTGGACCCGGACTACGTCTTCTTTCAGCAGCCGTACAACGTCGCCCGCCCGGACGCCTATACGAGCCTGGCGGTATCCGATTACGCAAAGGTCTGCTACATAACCTATTACGTCATGGTGGATCTGGACGCCCGGACGGAGGACTGCACGCCCGTGGATTTCATGCGGGATCTTTCCTTTTACTTCTCGCAGAACGAGGCGGACGCCGCGTTTGTCCGGCGGAGGCTGGAAAAGGGCGGACCGAACGTGTGCCGCGTGGAGGTCACGGGCCATCCCCGCCTCGAGGGGCTGGAAAAGCACAGGGAGGATTCCTGCGGCCTCTGGAACAGACCGGACAGCTTTAAAATCCTCTGGATGCCCCGGTGGACCACGCACGAGGGCAACTGCCACTTTTTCAGCTACCGGCAGCCGCTTACCGGCTGGTGCGCCGCGCATGAGAACACGGAGCTGATGCTCCGGCCTCATCCGCAGGCCTTCAAGGAATGGCGGAGCAGCGGGGAGATGACGGAAGAGCAGGAGGCCGCCCTGCGGAAGGAATTCGGGGAAGGCGGCTTCCATCTGGACGAGACGGAGGATTTCTATCCCCAGATGTTTACGGCGGACGTTCTGATCTCCGATCCCTCCTCCATGATCATCGACGCTTATTTCACGGGGAAACCCATCATATACTGCGCAAGCAACGGCGTAAACGACAGCACGGTGGAAACCCTCCGGCCCGGCATGTACTGGGTGAACACCTGGGAGGAGGCGGAGCGCGTCCTGAACGCGGTCCGCTCCGGGGAGGACCCCCTGAAAGAGGTCCGGGAGGAGTGCGCCCGGAAGTATCAGGGAGCGGACGGCGTGAAGCCCACGGAGAAGATCCTCGGCATTCTGAGGGCGGACGCCCTCGGGACGCTTCCGCCCCTGTCCTGATCCGGAAAAGTCCGCGGAGCGTCGGCGGAACCGGCCGGCCCGGCGCCCGCGGAAGGGGCCGGAATTGCAATCTGAAAAACACTTTGATATAATATTCCGGCGGGGTTCCGTCCGGAAGCTTTGCCGCGGAACGGACGCAGGACGGAACGCGGCGGATCTTTTTTTCGGGAACGGAGAGAAGGAAAGGAAGGACCGGAAAATGCGCTATGAGATCCGGGATCCGGACGGCCGGTATGATTTCACCATTACCGGCACGTCGTTTATCGGGCAGCCGAAGGACGGCACGGCGCTGTTCGTGACGCACAAGATGAAGAACCTGCTCGGCCGGATGCAGGGCCGCCGGAACTGCCTTGTTTTCGCGGAAGAGGGCATGGACGTGCCGGAGGAGATGACGGAGCGGAACCGCTTTCTCTTCAGCGCCGACGCCCAGGCGTCGTACGCGGAGTTCATCACGGAACGCCGGAGGGAAGAGGAGCTTGCCCGGGCGGGCAGGCGGTATACCCTTGCGCCCGGAGGATACTATCTTGGGGAAAACGTCATTCTGGGGGAAGGCGCGCGGATTGAGCCGGGCTGCCTGATCGATCACGACGTGACGATCGGAAAGGACGCCCGGATCGGATTCGGAAGCCGGATCAGCAACGCCCGGATCGGGGACGGCTTCCGCTGCGGGGAATACGCGGTGATCGGGACGGACGCCTATTATCCGACGGGGGACGGGGAAGACCGGACCCAGATGCCCTCCTTCGGCCTGGTGCTGATCGGGAACCATGTGGATATCGGCAGCCATACCGTCGTGGAGCGCGGCGTGATGGGGGATACGGTGATTCAGGATTACGTCATGATCGACGCGGCCGCCTGCGTCGGGCATGAGGACGACATCGGCCATCACGCGCGGATTACCTGCGGCGTGAAGCTCGGAGGGATCGTGACGGTCGGAGCGGAGGCCTATATCGGGATGAACGCCGTCGTGAAGCAGCGGCTGTCCATCGGCGAGAGAGCCATGGTGGGCGTGGGATCCGTGGTGGTGACCGGCGTCCGCGCGGAGACGAAGGTATTCGGCAGTCCGGCGCGGAAAATGATGATCTGACGGATATAGCAGGCAAAGGAGCCGAGAATGGAGATCACGGTACTGGACTGGCTGGAGCGCGCCGCCCGGGAGAGAGGCGGACGGACCGCCTATGAATCCCCGGAGCGGACGCTGACGTTTTCGGAAACGAAGGAAACGGCCGGACGCGTCGGCTCGGGGCTGCTCCGTCTCGCGAAGGGAAGCGGGCCCGCCGCGGTGCTGATGGGCCGGGAGGTAACGGTGATTCCCGCTTTTCTCGGCGCGGTTTACAGCGGGCGCGCGTACGCGCCGGTTGACGCCGGGCTTCCGGAAGCCAGGATCGGCAGGATTCTGGAGATCCTGAAGCCTTCCGTTCTTCTGACCGACGCGGAAAACCGGGAAAAGGCGCTCCGATGCCTGCCCGACGGTCTGAAGGATATACCCGTCGTTACCGCGGAGGAGGCGGCGGAAAACGAAGCGGATCCGTCCGCTCTGGATTCCGTCCGGAGACGGATGACGGAGTCCGATCCGCTGTATATCATCTTCACCTCCGGGTCCACCGGAACGCCCAAGGGGGTGACCACCTCCCACCGCGCGCTGATGTCCTACATTCAGGCCTACGCGGACATGATGGACATCGGCGAAGCGGACCGGATGGCCGGTCAGGCGCCTCTGGATTACATCGCCGCCATCCGGGATATCTATCTCCCGCTTCTTCGCGGCGCGTATACGTACCTGCTGCCCCATGCCCTGTTCATGCAGACCGGGCCGCTGGCGGCCCGGCTGAGCGAAAAACGGATCACGGCCCTGGGCTGGAGCGCTTCGGCCCTGACGATTCTGACTTCGCTGGGATTTCTGGACAGGGAGCTGCCCGATACGCTCCGGAAGATCTGCTTTTCCGGATCCAGAATGCCGGGAGCCGTGCTCCGGAAATGGCAGGAACGGCTGCCGGGCGTACGCTTTGTCAATCAGTACGGGCCCACGGAAGCCACGGCTTCCTGTACCTGGTACGAGGTGGATCACCCCGTGGAAGCGGGCGAGGAGATTCCCATCGGGGTTCCGTACAGCAACTACCGGATCTATCTGATCCGGGAGGACGGCACGGAAGCCGGCCCGCAGGAACAGGCGGAGATCTGCGTCGCGGGGCCGTGCCTCGCGCTGGGATATTACGGAGATCCGGAGCGGACGCGCCGGGACTTCGTCCAGAACCCGCTGCAGTCCCTGTACGACGAGCGGATCTACCGGACGGGGGATATCGGGAGCCTCCGGGCGGACGGAAACCTGATGTTTCACGGAAGGAAGGACCGTCAGATCAAGCACATGGGCCACCGGATCGAGCTGGACGAGGTGGAGGGCGCGGCGATGACGCTGGAGGGCCTCCGGGAATGCGCGGCGCTGTACGATCAGGAAAAGGAAACGCTGTGCCTTTTCTATACGGGGGACGTCAGCGGCCGGGAGATCGCGACGGGGCTGCGGAAAATCCTGCCCGGCTTCATGATTCCCCGGCGGATGCAGCGGCTG
>ONXY01000069.1 GCA_900321945.1 uncultured Eubacteriales bacterium
CGCCGCATGTGGTATTCTTGTGCGGAGGGATTCCGGAAAGAAGAAAAAGGGAAGGAGACTGCGGACGGCCATGGCCAGAATTATTACGGTCAGCAGACAGTTCGGGAGCGGAGGAAGGGAACTGGGCAAAAGGCTTTCGGATCTGCTGGGGTGGGATTACTATGACCGCGAAATCATCCAGATGCTGTCCGAACAGCAGGGACTGGATCCGGAGTACGTTCACAGAGCGCTGAGCGGCCACGGATGGCATCAGTATCAGCTGACCTACAGAAACAGCTTCCGGCAGCCGATGGGCGCGAACTGGCGGCATACGGAAGTTCTGGTGAAGCAGCGGGAGATTATCCGGGAGATCGCGGCGGAGGGCAACGACTGCGTGATCGTCGGACGGGACGCGGACGTCATCCTGCAGGAGGAGAAGCCCTTCCGGATTTTTGTGTGCGCAGACATACAGAGCCGGCTTGCGCGGTGCGCCCGGTTTGAGGAGAAAAAAGAACCGGATGAACGCCTGACGGATAAGGAGATTCTCCGGAATATCCGCCGGATCGACCGGAACCGGAGACAGATACGGGAGATCCTGACGGGAAAAAGCGCGACGGACGGAAGCGCTTTCGATCTGACCGTAAACGCGACAGGCTGGGACATCAAAAAGCTGGCGGCGGCTGTGGCGGAGTTTTCCGGGCGGTGGTTTGAAAAATGAAGAAGACTGAAGGAAGCATGAATCTGACCGAAGGCAGCGTATGGATGAAGCTGCTGGTCTTCTTTCTGCCGATCGCCGCGGGAACGATCATTCAGCAGCTGTATAACGCGGTGGACGGGCTGATCGTCGGGCGCTTCGTCGGGACGAACGCGCTGGCGGCCGTAGGGGGCAGCTCGGCTCAGATCATTAACGTGCTGGTCGGCTTTTTTGTCGCGATGACCGCCGGAGCGTCCGTCATCATCGGGCAGATTTACGGAGCCGGCAGGAAAGAGGATCTGAACCGGGCAATCGGCAGCGCGGTTTCGGTGATGGGCCTGTTCGGGCTGGCGCTGACGGCGCTGGGGCTCGCCGTGTCCCCGGGCCTGCTTCGGCTGCTCAACACCCCGGACGAGACGATGGAAGGCGCCGTGCTGTATCTGAGGATCTATTTCCTGGGCGTCCCGTTCCTGATGGTGCTGAATATGGAATCCAGCATCCTGCGGGCGATGGGGGATTCATTCCATCCTTTCCTGTTCATGGTCGCCGGGTGCGTGGTGAATATTGTGCTGGACGCGGTGTTCGTCATCGCGTTCGGATGGGGCGTCGCCGGAGTGGCCGTCGCGACGGTAACAGCCCAGGCGGTGAATACGGGCCTGCTGACCAGACAGCTGACCCGCGGAAGCCGGGAATACCGGCTGACCGTCCGGGAACTGGGAGTAAAAGGCGTCTATCTGGCCAATATGCTGCGGTTCGGAATTCCGGCAGGACTGCAGTCCTCCATGTACAGCGTATCCAATATGATTATCCAGGTCGCGGTGAACTCCCTGGGAACGGTGGTCGTCGCGTCCTGGGCCATGAGCGGAAAGACGGACGGGTTTTACTGGGCGGTCAGCAACGCCATGGGCGCGGCCATTACCAGCTTTATCGCGCAGAATTACGGAGCCGGACGGACGGACCGGGTCCGGCAGTGCGTGAAGCAGGGGCTGATCATGCATTTCACAATAACGCTGGCCGTCAGCGCCGGGCTGATGCTGAGCGCGGTCCCGGTGCTGCGGCTGCTGACGCCGGACGAGGCCGTCGTTGAAACCACCTTTAAGGTGATGTCCTATTTTGTGCCGTTCTACTTTACCTGGGTTCTGGTGGAAGTGCTGTCCGCCGTTCTGAGGGGAGCCGGAGACGTTGTTTACCCCGTGGTGATTATCGGGATCGGGATCTGCCTGTTCCGGGTAATCTGGATCGCGACGGTGTTCGCCCACTTCGGCACGCTGCTGTCTCTCTGCCTTTCCTATACGGTATCCTGGACCATTACAAGCGCCGCGCTGGTGATCTATTACAGAAAGGGAGGATGGATCAGCCGGAAGCGCCTGGTGGACCGCTGAGGCGAACAGACCGATCGCCGGGATGAAATACGGGCAGCCTGAAATGCACACCATGAATCTGCTCATGGGAATCTGAACAGGAATATGAAACCGGCGGCTGTCCGGCCCGGACGGACGCCGGGTCCGCAGAAAGAGCGGGGATCACATGAAGAAAATCATTTCCGCAGGACATATCTGCCTCGATATCACGCCGGTTTTTCCGGCGGGGAAAGCGTATGACCGGCTTTCCTCGCTGCTGATCCCGGGGAAACTGATTCAGACGGAAGCGGCGGACGTTCATACCGGCGGCAGCGTGGCGAACACCGGCCTGGCGCTGAAGCTGCTCGGATGCGACGTGACGCTGATGGGCAAGGTGGGCGACGACGCCTTCGGCATGATAATCCGGGATATCCTGTCCCGGTACGGCGCGGGAGGGCTGCTCGTGGATCCGGAAAGTTCCACTTCCTATTCGGTCGTTCTGGCCGTACCCGGATTGGACAGGGTCTTTCTGCACAGTCCCGGCGCGAACGACACGTTTACCGGCGCGGATATTCCGGACGACGCTCTGGAGGACGCGGCGCTTTTCCACTTCGGCTATCCGCCGCTGATGAGACGCGCCTGGGAGAACGGCGGAGCCGGACTGACGTCGCTGTTCCGCCGGATCAGGGAGAAAGGGATCGCGACGAGCCTGGACCTGGCCGCGGTGGATCCCCAGTCTCCGGCGGGACGGGCCGACTGGGAAGAAATCCTCTCCGGCGTGCTGCCATGGGTGGATTTCTTTGTGCCGAGCTTTGAGGAGCTTTGCTGGATGCTGGACCGGGAGCGGTACAACCGGCTGGCATCGGACGGCCGGGATATGACGGACGGACTCGACATGAAAGCGGAAGCGCTTCCCCTGGCGGAAAAGCTGCTTTCCATGGGATGCCGGATCGTCGTGATCAAATGCGGCACCAGCGGGATGCTGCTGCGCACCGCTGACCGGGAAACGGTTTCCGGCGTCGGATTCAGACTGGGACTGAACGCGGAGAACTGGAGCGGCCAGCTTATCTTTCAGCCGTGCTTCAGGGCGGATATCGTCCGGAGCGGTACCGGCGCCGGGGACACCAGTATCGCCGCTTTCCTGGCCGCGGTGCTGAGCGGCAGGGATCCGGCGGCCTGCATCGCGCTGGCCGCCGCGGAAGGCGCCTGCTGCGTGACGGCTTACGACGCGCTCAGCGGGCTGAAGCCGCTGGACGAACTGGAAGAACGGATCCGCCGGGGATGGCGGCACAGATGACAATATCTGCCGGTTCCGCAGCCCGCGGATAACGGAAGGGGAGCGGAGCGCGCGAATGCCTGCGGAAACAGTCCGCAGGCTTTTCTTACGAAAAAAACAGCGGCAGCTGTCCGTCAGCTTCAATCCTGTATTTCAGGAGCCGGATCCGTTATTCCGTATACGTACCGGACGGCCGTCACATGCGAAACGACCGAACCGGAAGAGCGTTTTTTCCGGCATCCTGATTCCGGGAAGCATGGCATTCAGGGACCGCCGCCCCGCGGACGGTTCCCGGCCAGAGGTTTTCCGCCCGGAATACTATCCGGACTGTTTATGAGCCGCGTAAAGCCGGTTTCCCGAAAAAAAGGACAATACAGCCCGGACCGCGGCTTGCAGGTCCGAGGACAATCATATATAATAAAAATCCGAATCAGAAGGACAAGCGGTCGTTTTCGGAACAGAGCAAAAACAAAAGGGGCGAAACCTGCGCATGAAGAAAAGAAAATGGCATTCGCTGCTGATTCTTATTGTTCTGATCTGCGCGGCCATGCTGCTGACGCAGTTTCTTTCCCTGTCCTATATGAACTACAAGTCGTCGCTGAGTTACGAGCGGTCGATCATCGAAGCGAAAACAGAGGAAACGCTATCGTTTTCAAAACTGATCAACAACGATTTCTATACCTTCTATTCGGAAGCTTACGGCATCTTCTCCGATAACGCCTGGCGGGATCTGCGCGTTTCCATGGAGCAGGACCTGCTGGATTCGCACTATCTTGAGTACGCGAGGCGCTTCTGGTCCGACCTGAGCGTGAAACAGCTGTCCCTGGGTTACGTCCAGAGCATCCAGGTGTATTTCATGGACAAGGGCAAAATGATGACCTCCAGCTCCATCGTGGACATATCAGACACACAGTACGGGCTGCTGAAACGCATTGTGCATGAGCCGAACAGCATCGCGCTGGTGGACAATGAGCTCTATCTGTGGGTGCCACAGTACTATCCCGAAAACGGAAGCCCGGAGGACATGCGCGTCATCGTCACGGCGAAAGTGCCCAGTACTTTCCTGAAAATGTACCTGGAACAGTTCAGCGTGGAGCTGTCTGAATCAAACCTCCTGCTCTCGGCAGTCCGGGACGGACAGGCGGAATTCTACTGCGCGCTGCGCGACAGCGCGGCTGTAAGGAATATTCCTTCGGAAATCAATACGGACGGAAGCCCGACC
>ONXY01000425.1 GCA_900321945.1 uncultured Eubacteriales bacterium
CCGGCGGCCACGCTGATGGTCGTGCGCCAGTATAAGGCGAAAGGCCCGGTTACGGACGTGCTGCTGCCGGTCGTCGCGCTGGACGACGCCGTCGGCCTGGTGGTTTTCGCGGTATCGTTCGGCATCGCCCAGGCCATGCAGAACGGCACCACGCATGTCGCGGCGCTGATCATCGAACCGCTGGCGGAAGTGGTTCTTTCGCTGGTCTTCGGCAGCGCGGCCGGGCTGATTCTGACCTGGCTGGAACGTTTCTTCCATTCCCACCGCAACCGGAACGCGCTGATCGTCGGCAGCGTCGTGCTGACCGTCGCGGTCAGCCAGTACATCATTTCCGTCGGTTCGTTCTCCTTCGGCTTTTCCTCCCTGCTGGTCTGCATGGCGCTGGGCACCGTATTCTGCAATTTCTGCCCGCTCAGCGAGGATCTGATGCTGCAGGCGGACCGCTGGTCCGGCCCTGCCGTCACCCTGTTCTTCGTGCTCAGCGGTTCGGCCCTGGAGTTCAGCGTCTTTTCAGACGTTTCCGTCATTCTGATCGGTCTGGTCTATATTATCGCCCGTTCGCTGGGCAAGTATTTCGGCGCGGGATGGTCCTCCGCTCTGGCGAAAAGCCCGCCGACCGTGCGCAAATACCTGGGCATCACGCTGCTGCCCCAGGCCGGCGTCGCGCTGGGCATGTGCGCGACGGCCTACCGGGTGCTCGGCGGCGCGGAAGGCGCCCTGATCCGGAATATCATCCTGTTCTCCGTGCTGGTTTACGAACTGATCGGGCCGAGCCTGACCAAGATGGCTCTGACCAAAGCCGGCGATATTCAGGCCAAATCTCCGGAACTGCTTTCCCGGCGCGAGAAGCGTCTGGCTGAAATCACGAAGCCTGTTCCCCGCGCCTTTGACAAATAATCCCGCTGCGGCGGAAACAGAACGCGGCCCCCGGCAGACACGCTGCCGGGGGCTGCTGTATTTACGAGCCTAAGCTGTTTCCGCACCGGCCGGCGGACCGAGCGGACGGAACGGAGGGGAACCTTCGTCGCCCGGAACGGATTCTAATCGTCCAGCCCAAGGGCGGACGGCGCGATAAACCCTCTGGCGGTTTTTCCGGAAACTTTGGCCTCCACGTAGATCCAGCCCCGGAATCCGGCCAGACATGTCACTTCGGTTCCTTTTTTCAGTTTGCCGATCGTCCCTTTCTGCCGGACCGGATCGTCGGTCATCACCGCGTTCGCGGTCAGGGCCATCCTGTTCTGAGAAAAGGAAAGCGCCTCGCCGGAAGTATAATCCCCGCTGATTTTCCGCGAATCAACGTAGCCGACCCGGACCACGCCGGTGTTCAGCTCATACAGAATCAGGACCCAGCCGCCGTCCGTCCCGGCCACGAAAATCTCGCTGCCGGACGTGATGGCGGCTTTTCCGTTAGCGCCCCGCCAGGAGCGGGCGGACGGGGCCGAATACACCTCGAACCGCTGACCCGCCGTAAAGCTGCCCCGGAAGAAGGAAAGCTCCGGGAACCGGCCGGCGTCCGGGCTCCCCGGCTGCTGCGCGCCCAGCGCTTCGTCAGAGGAGAGGTATTCCAGGGCTTCGTCAAGGGTATGGGTAAAGCCGTACCCGCCGTCGTCCACCATCAGGCTGCCGATTTCGGATCCTTCGCCGGCCCGGATTTCCGCCGTCAGCGATCTGTATTTCTTCGCGGTGATTTTTTTGTCGTTCAGAAAATACAGATCGGGGCCTTCACCGGAAAAATCCTCCTGCTCGGTCAGCGTGGTCTCCGCCGCGTAATGCCCGCTCAGATCCTGACGGAACCGCATGATCCAGCCCATTTCGCAGTCGGAGAAATGAACGGTCAGCGTGCCGTCGTCCGCCAGGCAGAACCTGGAATACAGCATGTCGTCGATCTCGGGCTGAAGAGTGAGCGCGCAGTAAACGCCGCTCCGGTCCGCGGTATAGATCCAGAGACGCCCCACGTCGAAGCCGTATTCCGTCTCATGAACCAATTCCAGGAACAGCAGCTCCGGAACGCCGTCGCGGGTCAGATCGACAAGCCCGACGGGGCGGCAGACGGTGCTGTACGTGTCGTCGAGCACATGGGTCTGGTAGGCGCGGACGCCCTCAGCCCGTTCCGTCAGGATCCGCGAATACGCTTCCGCCCAGAGACCGGAGCGTGAGGAAGCGTCCCGCAGGGTCAGATCCGGACCGGCCAGGGCTCCGGTCAGGCCCGTCAGCAGAACGAGAATCAGAAGCAGGCAGCCGTACCGTTTTTTCATGATCCGTCACACCTTTCGCGTCCGTCCGCGGCCCCTGTACGGGCCGGATTACCGCAGATCTTCCGGACAGAAAATCCGGAAAGCCGCGCGGCCCAGGCAGCCCTCCGCGATTCTTCTGTCAGACACTCTTGTGTCGCCGCCGTATTCGTCGCGCCGGATTTCGTCGATGACAAAATCCGGGATAAGACCGATTTCCTGATTATAGACCGCGATATAGACTTTGTCGTAAATGCCGCTGATCTCCGGATCCCCGCTCAGATCGTTCTCCGGAGCCCGGCGGGCCGAGCGCGCCAGGAGGGAGGCTTCCTCGTCCGTCAGCCCGACTTCGACCGTGCCGTCCCAGCAGTCGTCCTTTCCGTAGGATCCGCCGTAGGGGAAGGTGTACGTTTTCATACCCTGCCTGCTCCTCTCGTCCGGGGCTGAAGAAATATCGTTCCGCGGATCCGCCGTTTCCGCCGCGGGCGGGGACGGCTCCGCTCTTCGTCCGGGTTCTGTTTTATCTGTTTCCATTGTATCGGATTTGGGCCGGGATTTCAACAAGGTTTTATCATACGGAAGGCGGAGCGCGACTGACCGGCCTGCAGGCTGACTGCAGAATACGGTATGCGGACGGCGGTGCTGCCGCTTCCGGGCCTGTCCGGAGCGGGACGGGTCCTGCTGGGTCCGGGATATTTCAGAAAATAACAGTTTTTTTCTTTCCGGGTAATGGTGAAACGCGGGCGGATGTGATAAGATAAAACAGATATTTACGGGCCGGAACCGGGCGGTGCGGGAGGATGCTGTAAGATGAAGAAATTCAAAAATCTGGTAATAGGCGGGATCGAAACCAAGATCTTCAACCTGATCCTGATTACGGTGATCCTGCTCGCCGCGGCGTTTCTTCTGGTTTCCACGAACCGG
>ONXY01000157.1 GCA_900321945.1 uncultured Eubacteriales bacterium
CGCCTGTTCCGCGCCGGACAGCAGGCTTTCCGGGCAGAAGGGCACCAGGATCTTCCCGGTCCGGCCGCGGCAGGTCATCTCCCAGGTCCCGTTCAGGCAGAGCCACTCGTCCCGGACCATCTGCGGGCGGGGATAGCGGTTCCAGGGGATTTCCGGCAGGGAACGCCCTTCGGCGGTGTACAGTCTTTGCATACGCGTCTCTCCGTGATGTGATGAAAAGCGCTGTCCCGGGCGGGGAAACGGGCGCTTTTGTTTTTTCAGGCCCCGTGGTATTCCAGGCACAGCATCGTCAGATCGTCAAAAGGTTCCGCATCGCCGACGAAAGCGTTCACGGCGGCGCGGACGCCGCTGAGGACGGCTTCCGGACTGCCGTCCGCGCAGGTATTCAGGGCGGAGATCATGCGGTCCGTCCCGAACATTTTCCCGTCGGCGGCCGTTGCCTCCGGGACGCCGTCCGTATAGACAAAGAGCTTATCCCCGGGGGACATCCGGAGCCCGTATTCTTGATACCGGGCCTCTTTCAGGCCGCCAAGCACAAAACCGTGTTTGTCCCTGTAAAGCTCAAAGCGGCTGCCCTTTCTCCGGACCGCCGGGAACTCGTGTCCGGCGTTCGCGGCGGTCAGTTTTCCGGTGGATATTTCCAGAATACCGAGCCAGACGGTCACAAACATTTCCGCCTGGTTGTTGTCGCAAAGCGCCTTGTTTGTTCTGGCCAGAATCTCGGCGGGGCTGTGCACCTGCTGGGCGGAATCCTCAATGATTCTCTTGGAAAACATCATGAACATCGCGCCCGGGATGCCTTTGCCGCTGACATCCGCGATGACCAGGCACAGATGATCCTCATCGAGGAAGAAAAAGTCGTAAAAATCTCCGCCCACGTCCCGCGCAGGGTCCATGGAGGCATACAGATCCACCTCTTTCCTGTCCGGGAAGGGCGGGAAGATGTGCGGCAGCATGCTTTCCTGGATCTGCCGGGCCGTGCTCAGCTCCCGGAGAATCAGCTCCTGCTCCCTTTTCTGATTTTCCAGCTCCATCCGCTCCCGTTCCATCCGGCGGATCGTATTCATCTGATCGTTCAGCGCCAGGCTGGTCCGGTCAATTTCCTGCTTCATGGTCTCAAATTCCGTGGTGAAGAAGGAAACGCCGGCCAGCGGTTCCAGTTCCTGTCCCATGCGGGTGATCCCGCTGACCAGCTTTTTGTACTGCAGCATGAACTTTTTCAGCCACAGCTCGTACACGGCCAGGGCGATCAGGAAGATGACGAGGGCCAGTATGCCCGCTGTTGTGCGGGCGCGGCGGATCACCTGCTCGGACTCCTCCATGGACACCTCCCGCACCAGCGTCCATTGGGGGGACGGCATCGCCATGGAGAACGCGGAAACAGAGCGGCCGGATTCATCGCTGAAAACACTGCCGCTGTTGCTTTCCGCAATCAGCCGCTCCGGGTTTCCGCACGCGTCTGAACCTGTGTGGTAGAGTTCCTCCCGCTCCGCGGTAAAGATCCGCCACGTGCTCTTCCCGTCCTCCAGCGCGGAAAACAGCCTGTCAAAGGCGGCCTGGTCGATCAGCATCATGACGCGGCATTCGCCGAAGCGCACATCCACCGCTTTCCAGGCGGCGATCAGATAGCCGCGGGGCGTGTTTTTATTCTCAAATCCGTACATGGCCGCTCCGGAAACCGGGCCGACCCAGACGGTCTGACCCAGCGGCACATCCAGGATCCGCTTCTTCATCTCCTCCGGAAGCGGGTTATCCTTCGGGTCGTCATGAAAGTAGTTCCCGTCGGGCAGCGTTCCGAAAAGGCTGCCGTCCATCCGCATGATAAACAGGCCGTTCGCCCAGTCCGCGTGAGTGATCTTCCCGCGCAGGTAGTCCACACAGGCGGCCTTGGTGTTGAACATCTCGGCGGCGGAATCAAACTGCAGCCGGATGCAGGAGATGACCCGCTGATCCGTAATCACGTCCCGGACGCTGCCGATGGCCGTGGTAATGGACGGCGGGACCGTGCCGGAAATGGTCTCAAAGCCGGCGGCGTTTACCTCCTGTTCCCGCTGCAGGATCATTTCCGTATACGCGCGGGAAAAAAGCGTGCTGAGCAGGATCACGACAAACAGCGTCATGACCAGCACCGGCAGCAGGATCTGGAGCCGGAGTGATTTGAGCCGCTTTTTCATGGCTTTTTTTCCTCCGTATCTCCTGTAAAACGCCCCGCATAATCGTCAGGCCCGTAAGGCTCCACCCCTCTGGCTCTCTGAACCTCCTGGGACAGGGGAACGATCACGGCTGCGGCCGCGTTCCACATTTTCTGATATTCGCGGAAAACCTCGGGCTCTCCCGTCGCGATCACTCTTTGGATCGTCTCGTCCCGGATCCGGAGAAATACCTCCTCCGTTTCAGCTGTGCAGAGATCACGCCAGGTCGATTCCATGATGGCGTCCGCCGCCTTGAGAATCTGAAGATGCTCCCGGCTCAGACTGCTGAGGCTGGAGCTGATCGCTTCCCCGCAGTCATTGCGGAAGTCCAGCGCGCCCAGATTGTAGTGGGCGTCCGTCGGCAGTTCTACCCCGTAATGGGCGCAGATGTCTTTGGAGATGTTGTTGGTCATGCTGGCAATCATATATTCCCGGGTGGTGGTGACAAAATCCAGGGGATACCCGTCCGGATGCTTCGCCAGCTTCAGCAGCATCGGCCATCTGTCCGTCAGCCCGCCGAAGACGCCCCACCGGACATAGTAGTTGTCCGGAGCGGGACTGCCCTGCATATATTCATCCAGCTGCGCCTGACCGTACGCGTTCATCCGGGGGACCCCGTTCGCGTCATAATCCCAGGTTTCTCCCTGCCGTCCGACGGCGGCTTCCCGCAGAAA
>ONXY01000141.1 GCA_900321945.1 uncultured Eubacteriales bacterium
AAGACAGACAAAAGGAGGAAATCATATGCACTTTCCGAAAGAACTGAAGTATTCCAAAACCCACGAATGGGTGCGCTTCACCGATGAAAACACGGCGTATATCGGCATCACGGATTATGCGCAGGACCAGCTGGGCGACCTCGTGTTCGTTAATCTGCCGGAAGAGGGAGACGCTTTAACGGCGGGAGAGCCTTTCGCGGATGTGGAATCCGTCAAAGCGGTTTCGGACGTCAATTCCCCCGTAAGCGGGATCGTGAAACAGGTGAACGGGGAACTGGCGGACGCGCCTGAGAAGATGAACGAGTCGCCGTATGAGGCATGGTTTGTCCAGGCGGGAGAGATCACCGGAACGGACGAACTGATGGACGCGGAAGCCTACGAGGCGTTTGTGGCTTCGGAAGGCTAAGCCGACGGCCTGAAAAAGGCCGGAATACACCGGGAGAGACAGCATGAAAACCTATGACCTGATCATCATCGGAGCGGGGCCGGCGGGATATGAGGCGGCCTTTGAGGCGGCGGACCTCGGCATGAAGACGGCGCTGATCGAGAAAGAAGCCCTTGGGGGCACCTGCCTCAATCACGGCTGCATTCCCACCAAAGCGCTGCTGTATACGGCGGATCTGGTCCGCCGGATGCGAGAGGCGGATTCATATGGCGTGGCAGCCGGGGAAGCGGTTCCCGACTGGGCGCGGATGCAGGCCAGGAAAAGGGACGTCGTGCAGCAGCTTCGCTCAGGCATCGAGGCTGATGTCAAAAAGAAAAAGATCGACTGGATCCGGGGGACCGCGATCTGCCATGGCCGTGGAACCGTCGCGGTCCGGACGGAGGCCGGCGAGGAATGGCTGCAGGGGAATAAAATCCTGATTGCGACCGGCTCGAGACCGGTTATTCCTCCGATCCCGGGCATCAGCCTGCCCGGCGTGATGACGAGCGACGCGCTGTTGGAATCGGACCGGAAACCGGAAAGGCTTGTCGTCATCGGGGGAGGCGTGATCGGCGTCGAGTTTGCCTCCTTGTTCCAGGCGCTGGGCACAGCCGTCACCATCGTCGAAGCGCTGCCGAGGCTTCTTCCGAATCTAGACCGGGAACTCTCGCAGAGCGTGAAGATGCTGCTGAAGAAGAGGGGGATCTCATCCCTCACCGGCACGAGGGTGCAGGAAATCCGCCGGAAGACAGACGGAAGCCTGATTTGCGCCTGCGAAGGCGGCGACACCCCGGAAATCGAAGCGGACACCGTCCTGGTGAGCATCGGCAGGCGTCCGAATACGGAAGGGCTGTTTGCGGACGGGGCTGCGCCGGAGATGGACCGGGGCCGGATTCTTACGGACGAGCGTCATGAGACGAGCGTGCCGGGCCTGTATGCGGCGGGAGATGTGACGGGAGGCGTCATGCTGGCGCATGCCGCGACCGCCGCCGCGAGAAACGCGGTGCGCCGTATGGCGGGATTGCCGGATTGCGCGGATCTGCGCCACATTCCATCCTGCGTTTATACGGAACCGGAGATCGCCTGCGTCGGAATGAGCCTCGAAGAGGCAAAAGCCGCCGGTTATGCGGCGGACAGCCGGAAGACCCTCATGACCGCGAACGGAAAGACGGTGCTGAGCGGCGCGGAGCGGGGGTATATCCGGGTTGTTTTCGACCGGGAGAGCGGAAAACTGCTGGGCGCGCAGATGATGTGCGAACGCGCCTCGGATATGATCAGCGAGTTTACGCAGGCCCTGTCTCTCGGTCTCACGATCCGGGATCTGGAGCGGGTTATCCGCCCGCATCCCACCTTCAGCGAAGCGATTACCGGGGCGGTCAGAACCGGGCAACCGTGATTTCGGGATTCAGAATAAGGCAGCGGATTTACTTTTCCGCTGCCTTAAACTGTATACCGGCCTGCATTGAGCAGGCAGCCGACCGCTCATAAGGCCGGAACTCTCACCTTTGCGTTACGGCAGCAAAAGAAAAACGCCCATTCACAGCGGAATGGGCGGGAACAGAGGGACTTCTCCTGTCAGCTCAGAGCCTGGCGGGTTATTCTGAGAAGGAAAACTCAGATCAGTCCCTCGTTTTTCATGATCGCAAGCAGT